>NZ_PCYV01000004.1:0-88743 GCF_002553785.1 Lactobacillus sp. UMNPBX15 | reverse complement strand
ACAAAGAAGAAGCCACAGCTGTCCTGCATGACTTCTATACCAAATGGGGCAAGGTTTACAGCCATGTTATCAGAAGCTTGAAAGACATAGAACCAGATCTGCTGGTCTTTTATAACTATCCCAAGCAGATCAGAGCTTCAATTTATTCGACTAACATGATTGAATCATTTAACAATGTGATCAAGCGCAAAGCTAAGCCTAAGGCAGAGTTTCCAACTGAACAGTCGCTTGATGCTTTTATTGGTATTCAGGCAATGAGCTACAATGACCGTTATTTCAATCGAATTCATAAAGGCTTTGGTCAGGTTCAGGACACCTTAGAATCCTACTTTGATTAAATAAATAATTAAAAAATCAATTTACGAGAAAGATCTATTTACACAAAAGATTTGACAGTTTCTTTTTTACAGGTAAACCATCGTCAATTCTAAAAAATTTAGGATCTTCAGTATTATTTGTTAGATCTAATATTATTAATTTATTCTTTTCATCGCTATTTTTAGTGGCAAAAAAGATTGTATAAAACTTATAGCCCGGCTCTGCAGTAAAAACTTTAATAGCATAAATAGTAACAGTTTTATTTTCCGTCCATGAAAACCTAGTTAATTCATCGTTAGGTACATGATAGATACCAACTCTCTTTAGATATGCTTGATGCAGCTTATTAATAAATTGATCATTAAAGTTTGATTCCAAATTGCTCATTTGAACCTCCTAAAAAATAAAAGCTCCTAGCTACACGAGCTAAGAGCTTTATTAATTTCAAACACTATCCAAAGGTATTATATCATAAATTCATTATCAGAATTATTTCAATTCTTCACATGGATTTTATCTTACATTCTTAAACCATCTGGCATCATTTTTTAAAACGGTCCAATAACGTCCACCAATCACAAATTGCCATAGATAATGAGTACCTGGACAGCGCAGTCTTAAATATGTCCCTTTCCTAATAGGTGTTTTATGAATAAATTTCATTTGATACATAGCAGCACCTCTAGGCACATATGGCTTATATCTATAAACCTTCTCAGTAGTTTTTACAGTATGCCATTTTTCAGAATACTTGCTTATGGCTTGAACTGGTTGAGCAGTTGAAACACTTACACCAGCAAATGTTAAACAAATCAATGCCAGCAACATCGTTATTTTCTTCATAATATTCTTTTCTCCTTTACTCCCCAATACAAGCCTATTATATAAGAGAAAATTTAGTATGACCTAGAATGTTATTAACTTATCAAAAAAGCCCTTAGTTTTCACAACTAAGAGCTTTTTAATTATCTTCAAAACCTCCACTTACGTGGAGAACACTAATTACTCGTTCTTCTATTAAAGGTCGCTTCAGGATCACCTCCACAAATATGGAGAAAAATCATATCATTGATCCGTCCGGTTCGACCGAGTGTTCGTATTAATTATACCAGATTTCACTCAAACTAAAAAAGCCCCAACTGGGACTTTCTTCAAACATCTAATCTCTCAAAGCACGATTGCCAATATCATGGCGGTAGAAGCAAGCTGGTAGATCAAGCTTACTCAAATAAGAATATACATTATCCTGCGCCTGGACTAAATTGTCAGCTTCCGAAATCACCATGAACAGTCGGCCACCATCACCTATTAGATTATCCAAGTCGCCTTTCACATTAGCATAATCGATATAAGTATTAGTGCCTTCAGGCAACTTGCCAATCTTCACGTTAGGAGCCGGATGCGTTGGGTAACCTTTGCTGCAGACAACCACGCCTAATATAGAGCTATCGTTTTCTTCAATCTCAGGCAATTTCTCATGATTTACCGCTGCGTCAATCACCATGGCAAAATCATTTTTAATTCGAGGCAAAACAACTTGAGTTTCAGGATCGCCCAAGCGGACATTATATTCAATGACCTTTGGACCATTCTCCGTCATCATTAAACCGATGTACAAAATACCGCAATAATGGTAGTTTCCTTGAACCAATCCATTCATCGTTGGCTTCACGATCTCGTCGATCATTCTTTGCCAATCTTCTTTTTTCAGCTGTGGCAAAGGAGAATATGATCCCATGCCACCAGTGTTTGGACCCTTGTCGCCATCGCCAACTCGCTTATGGTCTTGCGCCATTGGCAAAATGGTGAATTGGTCCTCTGAAACAACCACGAACATTGAGTATTCAGGACCAACTAAGCATTCCTCAAGGACGACAGCAGTTTGACCACCAGCAAACATTTCTCTGATCGTTTCTTCAGCGACGTCTTGGTTCTGAGCAATGGTTACACCTTTACCACCAGCTAAACCATCTTCTTTGATCACCACTGGATAATCGAAGTTCTTCAAACCTGCAATACAAGTTTCAGCACTGGCATAAGTTTCATAGCGAGCCGTTGGGATGTTGTATTTACTCATGAAGCGCAAAGCATAATCTTTTGAGCCTTCTAATTGTGCCACTCTTTGGTTAGGGCCGAAAATCTTTTGTCCTGCCTTTTCAAATTTGTCAGTAATGCCAGCACAAAGGACATTTTCTGGACCAACAAATGTCCAATCAACCTTTTTATTTTTACCACCATCACGTGCAATAAACTCACGGATCAATTCAGTACTATCACCCGAACCATAGCCACCTTCAGAAAGGAATGGTGCAATCTTTTTATTAGAAAATTCGCCGCCATATTCAAGTAGGAATGCCCTCATTGGTTGACTTAAAGTCATTGCCCAGGCCTGATAGCCTAAATAAATTGTGTCATATTGGCTCAAATCAGGTAACTGCATTTCAAGCTCTGGTGAATCATTTTGAATTCTTTCACAGTTAGCGCGATTGAGCGTTTTACGGTAATTTGCTGGATAAGGATTTCTTAAAGTAATTTCTTAAATATTAGCACCGGTTTCACGCGCAATTTTACTTGCGAGCAACTTAGTTGAGCCAGAACGTGACCAAAAGATAATAATGCTTTTGGCATCTTTAGTTAATTTTCTAACTGGTTGACCATCACGATTAGTATCTTGTCCATCGGATGGAGTGACATAACCATTCTCCCAATCATAGCCACGTCTTTCTAATTGATTTGCGCGAATATCTTCACCATTAATTTGTCCAACAACTGAACCTAAATATGAATAAGTACGACCAAACATAATTTTCTTTCCCCTCTTGTTCTCAATTGTTACTACAAGTATAAGGCGAGCAAGAGAGTGTGAAAATTACTTAATGTTGATGCTGGTATACGTTAAACGTATAAAAAAGCTCAATCCTCATTTGAGAATTGAGCTAATTTTTATTCATCTTTCTTATCGTCGCTTGCATCCCACACCTTTTTCAAAGCGGGAACCTTACCCAAGTCAGTCATTTCATCCTTGCCAACCACGATTAAGTTGTTAGGACCTTGAGCTAATTGGTTAAAGCTGTCCAAACTTTGGTTTCTGAAGTATCCTTCGCCGGCCTTTGACAAAGCTTCTTGCATCTTTTGTACACGATAAGCATCGGCATCAGCCTGCGTCTTAACAGCTTCAGCGTTGGCCTTAGCAGTAGCAACCAAAGCATCGTTCTTAGCCTTAGTGGTCATTTCAATGGTACGAGCTTCACCTTCGGCCTTAGCAATTGCGGCAGTCTTTTCACGGTCGGCGGTAAGTTGTTTGTCCATGGCACGTTGAATTTCAGCACTTGGTAAAAGTTCATCAACGTTGACACGAACGACCTTGATACCGTAGATATCAGTCAAGTCACCAGTTGCAGTGAAAAGTTGATCGTTAATTTCCTTAGTTGAGCCAAGGGCTGCGTTCAAATCCATACGACCAATAATGTCACGCAAGTGACCACGGATTAATTGCACCATTGATTCAACTGAGTCGGTGTTGTTGTAGAAGTAACGGTATGAATCAGTGACCAAGTAGTTCAAAGTTAAACTAGTAGAAATTTCAGCGTTATCTTTGGTAATGATTGAGTACTTAGAAATTTCAAGTGGTTGAAGTGCTAATGGAACTTTGCGAATTCTTTGGAAAAGTGGCCAGACAAAGATAAATCCAGCTTTTACTGTCTTAGAATACTTACCCAAGGTTTCAACCAGACCTTCATTATTTTGTGGAACGATTCTAAAACCAAAACAAACATACACAATAACTAAAACAACAATAATGCCAATAATAATTCTTGCCATCATAATTTTTACCTCAAAACTTAGTTGTCTTTCTTTTCATTCTTTTCCGCATCAAGCCTCTTGGCGACATCTCCAAGCAAATCTTCCCTTCCGGTCAATGTGTTCAGGCGCTCGTCAAGCAGTTTGGCGTATTCATATTTATTCATTTGATCCAAATTATCCCATGCATTTGGAATCTCTACTCTGAAAGGAATACCATTATGAAGAATAATCTGATCATAGAACATGTTAATTGCCGTAGCTGAATTTAATCCCAGCTTTTTCAGAATAGCTTCTGCCTTTTCCTTCTTTTCTGGATTCATTCTGACATAAAGTCCTGTTGTTTTTTCTGCCATAATTTTTACTCCTTTCTGAATTTGATACTATTATATATTATTTGCATATAAATTGCATATATTTTTGTAAAATATTTCATTTTGAATTAATCGATCTTAATAGCTAAAAATAGATTTGGTTTTCAGAGTATACTTATATTTATAGAAAGTGAAAATGAAGGAAACAACAATGAAAACTAACAGAAATTCAAAGATTAAGAAAAAAGACAAGAAATTGAAGAGTTAGGTTATAATCCTTCCGAACAACGTGCTGTTGGTAAAGAAAGAATTACTGATTAATATGAAATAAAAAGTGCTGATAGTCTTCATAAGCAAAGACACATCAGCACTTTTTTACTTGGTTAAATTTTTATTATTCTACAAATCAGTAATATGGAAAATTTGGTTTTCCAAAGTTCTTAACTTATATTCTCCACCCTTAATGTACTTTTGGTGGTAAGCCACAGTTAAGTAAATATCATTTGCGGCATTAACATGGATACTTTCCATTTCACTGTAACGATCAGGCAAATCAATACCATCAATCATTGCTACTTGCCAGTTATCACTGTTTGTTTCACCCCATGGGAACTTAACAATCTTACGTGACCAAGTAGTTACTTCACCAGTTTCATGGTTAATCTTTGGTGACAATTGGTTAGAAATATAGATATTCTTGTCATCATCAATAGCATAGCCTTGAACTGAATCAATCATTTGTAGCATTTCTTCATCTGGAGCAACACTTGGATTATCGAAGTTGTCGATGTGGAAAGCACTCAAGCAATGTAAATCAGTGATTAGCGTGTTCTTAGTGCCATTTTCATTCAACTTTTGGTTTACTTCATTTAAGTCAAACAAACCAAAGTGACCTGAACCATCATCCCAAATTGAAGCAATCATGAAGTACTTGCCATTTGGTGAAACTGAAGCTTCTACTCTGTGCAAGTGATCATGACCATCATAAGGAACGTCGGTTACGTGATTCAAGTGTGACAAACGTGGAAGTTGTGTATTTGAAGTATATCTTTCTGGTAAAAGTCTTGGGTACTTTACTCGTGCAATTTGAGTAGTCCAGTTGCCTGAATTTGGTTTAGCACCTACGAAATATTCATCCTTATCATTAGCTGGTACCCAGGTTTGCGTGTGGCCAAAGCCCATCATTACTAAGTGTGGATCAGTATAATCGATGTTCTTGGTTAAACCTTCATGTTTTCTATAAACCAACACATCATGTGCACTGTGAAGAAGTTGCAAGGCAAAAACATGATCACCATTTACTACACCAACTTGCGCTACAACATGGTGCATCCCATTCAAGCGATAAACCAAATGAGGTGTAATACTTTTAACCATTCTTATTTATCTTCTTTCTTTATATCTATTCATTTTCACTTATACACAAATTATATCCTACCATCAAAAAATAGATTGACTTTATGCCGATAACTTCCAATAATTAGAGTAAATTTTTCTTGGAGGGAAAATTATGAAAAGAAGAACAACACTTTTATTGTCGAGTGCAGTAACCATTACGGCATTATTTAGCTTCAACTCAAAAGTTCAAGCTACGGCTGATCCTACGATCAAGGCAACAAATTACAACATGATCGTGAAGTTGGACACTCGCAAGAATCAATTAACAGAAAAAGTTACCATGCACGTTGTTAATAACGGCAATGAACCTGTTAGAAATTTATTGGTTAGAAATATTGCTAGCGGCGTGTTGAAATACGACCACAAGCATTTTGAGGCTACAAGAAATGCGACAACTTCAGTTAAAAGCATTTCATCAGATGGTCAAAAGCTTTCTTACACTACCGGTAAAGACAAGAGCAATTTATTTGTTAACAAAAGTCTAAATACAGGTGAATCTACTGATTTAACTGTTAACGTAGTTACCGGCGTGCCTAAGAGACAAGATCGTTTTGGCTACCAAAATATCAACGGCGGTAAGGTTTATAACCTGTCATTCTGTTTCCCATACTTAAGCGATTATCGCAACGGTAAGTGGAATTATCACCCATACTACGATGCTGGTGAAAACCGCAACAGTGCTGTAAGCAACTTCCACGTTAGTTTTTTTGCACCTAAGAGCTACAAGGTTGCAGCTTCTGGTCAAAATACCACTAAGAATGGTAAAACCACAATTGTTGCCAACAACATGCGTGAAGTCGGCATCACAGCTTCCAACAAGTTCAAGGTTGATCACGCTTATGCAAACGGCGTAAGAATCAACGACTACTACCTTGCAAGCAAAAACAGCAAGCAATACAACAAGCTAGCTTTAATGACTGCTCAAGACAGTTTCCACATTTTTACCAAGAAGATCGGCAAATATCCTTACAAAGAAATCGATATTACTGAAGGCTTGCTTGATAAAGATACCGGTTGAATGGAATATCCTGGCTTGATCATGATCGACGCTAGTGGCTTTTTACAAAAGAAGCATCCACTTGATAGATATAATGAATTAACTGAAGATGTTTCTCACGAAGTTGGTCACCAATGGTTCTACGGCACTGTCGGCAGCGACGAATACATGGAACCTTGGCTTGACGAAGGTCTTACCAACCTCCTTGAAAATGGCGTTTACGATTTGACCTACACTAAGAGCAAGGCCTACTGTGCTAAACTGATGCACAGCAAGTTCTATACTCGTAAGAACGTCAAGCGTGCTAACAAGATCTTAAAAGAAAATGCTAACCAATTCATTAATAAGAATCAAAAGGCCAACTACATCAACTACCCTGTTAATAATCCACCAAAGGGCGTTGATACTGAAGACATGGCTTACGAACTTGGTATGGATTTCCCTGCTGTTTTAAAAGTAGCCATGGGTAAAAATAAGTTTTTTGATGCTTTACAAGATTACTACCAAACTTACTACTTGAAGCAAACAACCACGCAAGACTTCTTGAACATTATCCGCAAGTACGATAATTCAAAGAAAGTTAACAACGTGATCAATAAATTTATTGATCCTAAGTACTTAAGTGAATAAAATCAAATAACCCCGAAAACGTTTGAGTTTCGAGGTTATTTTTATAGTCTCATAAGTGCTAAAATCAACTTAATGGATTATTACAAAGGAGCTGATCAACTGTTAACAAAAATATGGAAATATGTAGAATATTATAGAAATATTTGCCATAATATTCATTAGAAAGTTAAACATGGAAGTGAATATTATGACAATTTTAAAACCTAAAGATGTCGCTGATCGTTTAGGAATAACCACTAGAACCCTCCAAACATGGGATCGAAAGGGTATTTTTAAAGCTAAGCGCTCTCCTACTAATCGCAGATTCTATACAGAAGATCAAATAAATCAATATTTGAGCAAAAATAGTCTAAGCTCAAATAAAAAACAAGTTGCTTATGCCAGAGTATCAACTTCTGGTCAAAAAGATGACTTAAAAGATCAATTAAGCTATATTCGACAATACGCTAACGCACAAGGTATCGTATTAGACGAAGAAATAAGCGATATTGGCAGCGGCTTAAACTATAAACGGCAAAAATGGAATAATCTTCTAGACGAAGTAATGAACAACAAAATAGATAAAATTTATATTACTTATAAAGATAGATTTATCCGTTTTGGCTATGATTGGTTTGAAAACCTATGTAAAAAGCATGGGACTGAAATAATTGTTTTGAATAATATTGACACTAGTCCTGATAAAGAACTGGTTGATGATCTGATAAGTATAATTCATGTGTTTTCATGCAGACTATATGGCTTAAGAAAGTACAAGAAAAAGATTAGAGGCGAATACTTAAATGACGATCAAGACACAAGTAGTTAAGCTAAAAGTTAATAAGACCATGCAAAAGCATCTTGATGCTCTATGCAACTATCGTCGATACTGCTGGAATAAAGGCTTAGAAACTTGGCAATTAATGTATGAAGCTCATACATTAAACAAAAAAGATAATCCCAGTCCTAACGAACGCAGAGTCCGTGATGAACTAGTCGCAAATAAAGCCGACTGGCAATATGATTTGTCTGCCAGATGTTTACAATTAGCGATTAAAGACTTAGCTAATGCTTGGAAGAACTTCTTTGATAAGTCACAACCTGATTGGGGAATACCTAGTTTTAAATCTAAGAAAGCTCCCAGACAAGGCTTTAAAACTGATAGAGCTAAGATCGTTAATGGCAGGCTTCGCCTTGATCGCCCAAGAAGCATTTCAAAAGAGTCTTGGTTTGATTTAAAAAGCTATGAAGCTCTAAAGATGGATGAAGTCAAAGTAGTAAGTGTCTTCAAAGAAAAAGATAATTATTATGCGGCTCTTCCTTATGAAGAAGAAATTAAACTAAAAGCTAAAACCCAGCAAAAGACAGCAGTTGATGTCAATGTTGGCCACTTTAACTATACCGAGGGGCAAATCAATATTCTGCCTGCTAAATTGCAAAAGCTCTATAAGCGTATTAAGCATTATCAAAGAATGCTGGCACGTAAAAGAGAAGTTAACGGTAAGTTAGCTACAAAATCAAATAATTACTTTGCAGTGAGAACCAAACTGCAAAGAGATTATCGCAAAGCAGCTAATATTCAAAACGATCTATTACAAAAATTTACTACTAAGCTTGTTAATAATTACGATCAAATTGTAATTGAAGATTTGGCAGTCAAAGAAATGATGATGACGCATGTAGCTTCAAAAGGAATGCAGAGATCACTTTTTAGCAAGTTTAGACGAATACTAACTTATAAGTGTGATTGGTATGGCAAAGAATTAATCTTGGCTGATAAAACATACCCATCAACTCAAAGATGCGCTCAGTGTGGCTATGTCAAAAAAGGCGAGGAAAAGATCACTTTGCAGGGCAATAAAAAGCATGGTACCAAACATAATGAGTATGTCTGTTATGAGTGTGGCTACAAGAATGATCGAGATGAAAATGCAGTTTTAAATCTTTTAGCTTTGGCAAAATAAAGAAAATAAACAGGGCTGGCTAGGTCCTTAAGCTGTAAGAGCTAGTCAATGTGATTACTCCTATTTGGAATATCAGAATACTAGTGAAGACGACAGTAAATGAAACAAAGAAAGGAAAAATATATCTTTCTGATATGTAGGAAATTCGTATTCTTCTACATATTTCCATGTTTTATATAGCAGACAAAATATGACTACTAAAAAATTAGCAACTATCGCAGCAGCTTTATTAATCAGTGTTGCACCAGCAGCTGCTATTATCAATCAACCTGTTCACACAGTTCAAGCAGCTACGCAATCACAAAAAGGTAAAGTTACTCTCAAGAAATCCTTTAACGGCACAGTTCAAGTCTTCAACAGCAAAGGCAATGCCACTACCACTACCCAAAAAGTCAATGGCAAGAAGATGACTGTTGCTTCAACGATTAAATCAGGCTCAAGTTTTAAATATTATGGCAAGCCTATCCTGATCCAAGGTAAAAAAGTAGATACAAAAACTTCTAAGAACTACCACTACACTACCGCTTCTTACGTTAACATCGGTAAAAAATGCTACATCAAATCTTTGAATGTTAGCTCAATGGATGGACAAAATGTTTTAATCTTGAGTTCCAACTCTCGCATTTATGATAAAAACGGTCACCGCACTACTTTCAATGGTTTGTCACTCATCCCTAAATATATGTTAGTTAAAACACCAGCTAAAAACCACGCCACAACTAAGAATGACGTATTTTACTACTTCTCAAATCTTAGCGGGTCTAAAAAGAGAAGTTTGAACACAACCACTATCAAGGGCAAGCCATTCTACGCCTTAGGTAATGGCGCTTATATCTATGCTTCAAATGTTGGATTTGTCAACGGCAACACCCTTTACCAAGCTTCTGGTACTACTACCGCCACTATTTTAAACAAAATCCATGTTTTGAATAATAAGCTTAAGTCAACCAGCAAGTTGCTCAAGATTGGTCAAAAAGTTAAGGTAGATGCCACCAAGACCACTGGTGAAGGTGATGAAGCTGGACTTTACTTCAGAATTGCTGGCACCAAAGGTAAAAACGCACAATACATTTACTGGGGCGACGATGCCGAATATGGTATGGATCAAGAAAGCACTACTGATGAATTTCAAGGTAACTTTAATTTAGATAATCACCTCGCAAATTAACACAATATGCTAAAATTAAATAAATGATATAACGTAGCGACCTAGAATAGTGAGGTTTACCTCAAAGTATCTTTCTAGGTCGCTTTTTTAAATGTGGGAGAAAATTTATGGATGAATTATTTGCTAAAGCGCCGATTAAAAAGGTCTACTTTAAGCTAGCATTACCGGTCGTCTTAGGGATGATGACTACCATGATCTACAACTTGGCAGACACGATGTTTGTTGCCAAAACGGGTGATACAAATCTAGTAGCAGGAATTACGATTGGTGCTCCACTTTTTACTTTTTTAATCGCTGTTTCTGACATTTTTGGGCTCGGTGGATCTTCACTAATTTCACGGCTATTCGGTGAAAGAAATTATCAATTAAGTAAACGTGTAAGCAGTTTTTGTATGATCGGTGGATTTGTTACTGGTTTAATACTAACAGCCATTTTACTAATTTTGGAAAATCCGATCCTTCATCTTTTAGGAGCAAAAGCTGCCACCTATCAAGATGCTGCCGATTTTTATCGTGTAATATCAATTGGCGCTGCGTCAATTATCTTCTCAATCATTCCGCAGAACTTAATCAGAACAGAAGGTTTAGCTACCCAAGCAATGGTTGCTACAATGACGGGAACCATTTTAGCTATCATCCTTGATCCTATTTTCTTGTTTGTTTTCAAAATGGGTGCAATCGGTGTTGGGATTGCCAACGTTACAGGTTATCTAGTCACTGATGCTATTCTCATTTACTACGTTTTATACAAAACTGACTACATCAAATTAAAGCTAAAATATAGCAAAATTAGCGGCAAAACAATCAAAGATATCGTAGCAATCGGCATCCCCGGTTCAATCACCAACTTCGCTCAAAGCTTTGGCATGGCACTTCTTAACTCATCTTTAGCTCTATACGGTGCAAACAAAGTTGCCGCAATGGGAATCACCCAAAAGATTTACAGTATCGTTATCTTGGTAATCGTTGGTTTTGCCTTTGGTTCACAACCTTTAATTGGTTACAACTATGGTGCTAAAAACTGGAAACGATTAAAGAAAATTCTAAACTTCGATATTCTTGTGCAAGTTGTTTATGCTGTAATTTCAGGCGGATTATTAATTTTATTTGCTCGTCCAGTCACCGCTCTATTTATGAATCAACCAGATATCGTCAACGCTGGTAGTTATATGTTAATTGCCACTATTATTACCACACCAATCGTTGGTATCATTTTAGTTTACACTACCGTCTTCCAATCAGTTGGTAATGCTTGGGCTGCCTTCATCATGGCAATTACTCGTCAAGGCGTTGTCTACTTTATCGCATTAGAAATTCTAAAAGTCACATTTGGCTACCACGGTATCGTTTGGGCTCAAGCAGCCAGTGATATCATCACCTGCATCATCGGTTACTTTATTTATGAAAAGAGCCTGGATCTCAAGGATAAAATCAAAGATTAGCCAAAATAAAAACTGCTCTCTTATTGAGAACAGTTTTTTTCATGCTTATCTTTCAATTAAAGCAACTTTTCAAAAGCATCTTCATACTTAGGAATATCACCTGCACCCATAAAGACAATGACTGAATTCTTATTCTTGGTCAAATCAGCAATATTATCCAAATCAATTACTTCAGAACCTGGAATATTCTTAACCAAGTCTTCACTTGAAATATCACCGTTAGCTTCACGAGCTGAAGCATAGATTGGAGTTACGTATGCTTTATCTACATCGCGCAAAATTTCTTCGAAGTCTTTTTGATACTTCTTGGTTCTTGAGAAAGTATGTGGTTGGAAGACTACGACTAACTTTTTATCTGGGAACTTTTGCCGTGCAGCTTGAATAGTTGCACGCATTTCTGTTGGGTGGTGTGCATAGTCATCAATTACCGCGATATTACCGAAATCTTTTTCACTGAATCTCCGCTTAGCACCCTTGAATGACGGCAAGCCTTTTTTAATGTCTTCCATTGGTACCTTTTCAGTATAGGCAACCGCAATAACAGCAGTTGAGTTCAAAATGCTGTGGTCACCAAACAAGTGAATTTCAAATTCACCTAAATCTTTACCATGTGCTAAAACATGGAACTTAGAACCAGTAGTGGACTTCTTAATGTCAACTGCTTGGAAGTCATCGGTATCCTTGAAGCCATAAGTGTACTTAGGAATGTCAGTCTTCAAACTTTGCAAACGTTTGTCGTCACCCCAAACAAAGAGCGCCTTCTTAGTTTGATCAGCTGCTGATTGGAATGCGCTGGTGTAATCGTCTTGATCCTTGAAGTAGTCTGGGTGGTCAAAGTCGATGTTAGTCATAATTTGGTAATCTGGGTGATATGCCAAGAAGTGACGACGATATTCATCTGCTTCATATACAAAGAAACGTGAACCAGCAACGCCTTTACCACGACCATCACCGATTAAGTATGAAGTTGGGGCAACTTCACCTAAGACGTGTGATAAAAGACTGGTAGTTGAAGTCTTGCCGTGAGTGCCTGAAATACCAATTGAAGTATGCATTTGCACAATTTCTTCAACAGTATCTGGATATGATTGCCACTTAACACCCTTTTCAAGGCAAGCTTTAACTTCTGGATTGTCTTCTTTAAAAGCATTCCCTTTAACAATTACTTGTTCATCATTGCTCTTGATGTTATCCGGGTTAAAGTTTTTAACATCAATGCCCACATTTTCAAGTGGCACTTGCGTAAAGGTATATTTTTCAATGTCACTACCTGCTACATCATAGCCTAAGTCATGTAAAAGCAAGGCAAGGGATGCCATACCTGTACCCTTAATACCAATGAACCAAATTTGCTTATTCTTGTCTAACATTTATTTACCCTCGAAATTTCAACGTTTTTATTCGTTAATTATTTTACCATTTTTCTTATGCTAAAATTTTTAAAATCAAAAGAAATCTATGATGAAAACGACAATTATGTTAATACTGTCGATCATTTGATCATTAAAGACCTTACGGGTAAAACTATTTCCCACAAAATTGGTTCACTAGCTCCTTAAAAGGTGAAACTGGTGGCTTTTCTTAGACAAAATAAAAAAGTTGATCAATTAGCTTTTTTGCACCAACTGGTCAACTTTTTATTTTTGCTTTATTCAAATTATAAAGTAATTTCACCACTAGCGATCAGTTCATCACACTTAGTTGGTTCAAATTCTGCACCTACTTCAAAGCTATCAGGAACAACCATGATCCCGCGCTTTTGTGGTGCGTGTGGCAAACCTAATTCACGAGCTGAACAAATCATGCCGTATGAATCAACACCGCGCAATTCACCTGGCCAAATTTGTGCACCATTTGGCATTAAAGTACCTGGAAGTGCAACAACTACTTTTTGACCTTGAGCGATATTTGGTGCACCACAAACGATTTGGTGTTCTTCACCGTCAGCTACTTCAACAGTAGTTACGTGTAAGTGATCTGAATCAGGGTGTGGTTCACAAGTCTTAACGTAGCCATAAACTAAAGTTGGCTTGCCATATGCTAACTTGTCAGTAAAACCAACTTCATCAAGCTTCTTGTTCAGTGCAACAAGCTCATCGTCTGACAACTTAACTGGACCATTTGGTAACTTATCAAAGTCAACTAACTTATCAACGTTGAAGAAGTTGTAACCAATGGTCTTGCCTTCATCGTTAGTTACGCGAGTAACGTCTTCTTTTTCCTCAAATGAGCTACGGCCTTCATCGTGACCTAAGATAACGATCAAAGTGTTAGGATAAGCTTCTTTATTAGTACTAGTAATCATGCTTTTTTATTCTCCTCTATTAGTCAAGTGATCGTAAAAAGTTTTCCACTTCATCTTTAGTTTTACGGTCCTTATTTACTAGTCTACCAATTTCTTTGCCATCTTGGTAGACAACAAATGAAGGAATTCCCATAATCATTAATTTTTTTGCTATGTCAATTGAACCGTCGCGGTCAATTTCGTAGAATTTTGCATCAGAAAAATCTTTTTCAATTTCAGGCATAAATGGAGCAAGAAACTTGCAGTCTGGGCACCAATCAGCTGAGAATTCAAGCACAGTACGTCCTTCTTTAGTAATTTCCTTTAATTGATCTTCAGTTAATTCTTTAATCTTTTCCATTTTTCATACCTCATGTATTTCTTACTTTTTATAAGTCGATATTATTATAACCATTCTTTAACTAAAAAGCTAGAAATTGAATCTTACAATTATTTCTTTTCTTTAAATAGATAACTGCCCCAACGAACTGGTTTTTCAACAGTTGGCAAAACCATGAAGTAAAGTAAAAACAAATACCCAAATGGAATAACCGAGATCCAGTACCACCAACCGGTGTGGTCAGTATCATGCAATCTTCTTATGGTAAAGCCAAGTAAGCCTAATAAGATCCAAATAATCAGTAGATAGATAATTATTTGAATAATAAGTGTACCAGTTGAAACGTGCGTTAATAAGAAGAATTCATTACTTTAATAAGCAATGCCATCAATTGAATATGCCGTAGCTGAACATGCTGCTAAAATGACTAGCAAAATAATTGCCCAAACATAGGCATACCAAAATCCACGACGAGTACTACGTGCATTCCACTTAAATGGTGCAGTAAACAAAAGTTTGAATGCTTGTCCAAAAGTTGGTCTAGGAATATCAGTTTTAGGTTCGTGATATTCTTGTTTATAATAAGGTTTATCTTCCATAATTTTCGCTCCAATAATCTGAAATCTTACAGTTCTATTCTAAAACAAAATAACTAAAGCGATGAGCTAGTAGCAAGATTTTATCCAATAAAGCATTAAAAAACGCCTAGAGTTTATCTGCTGTAACTCTAGACGCTTCAAACTATTCATCCTCAAAATGAGCGTGCAAAGCATAAATTGGATTACCCTTAGCTGCAAATTTATGCTCGTATTCTGTTTCAATATTCTTTTCCACAATCTCTGGCTTTTCATGATGAAGATCAACTGAAACAAAATCAAACTTCATTCCATAATTATTCAAGCTCTGAACAGAGTAAGCATACAAGCCCGCATTGTCGGTTTTAAATTCAATATGTCCTTCTGGCTTCAGAACTTGTTCATACTTGCTCAAAAAACTCTTGTAAGTCAAACGACGCTTTTCATGACGAGTCTTTGGCCATGGATCGCTAAAATTCAAGTAGATAACATTGGTGCTATTTGCTGGAAAGAAGCAGTTGATGTCAGCCGCATCCCCGCGTAAGATTTGTAAATTATCCAAGCCCTTTTCCAACTTTGTTCGCAAGATAATCCCCGCAGCCGTAGTTTGCAATTCTAATGCGACATAATTTTTATCAGGATTTTGTTCAGCTAACGTAGTAATGAAATGCCCCTTACCAGAACCTACTTCAATTTCGATGGGATGATCATTACCAAATCGTTCAGTCCAGTCGATCTTTTTTTCAGGATCAGGATTTTGCAAAACACTTTCTGGATGGTCGTTTACAAGCTTAACAGCCCAAGGTTTATTTCTTAATCTCATTCTCTATTCCTATCTAATTCCAAAATTTTTTTGATTCATTTTTTTAACTCTGCCTGGCAAGTAAGTGGCAGTTACAATCATAGTGAAACCAAGTAAAATTGCCATCGCTTCAAACAAGTTAACATTAATTGGTAGCACAATTAACCAGCAGACACTAATCAAGAGCCATTGAATAAACAAGCCCATTGTCAACACCTTTACCAAGTCCCTGCCACGATTTTGCCGTTCAATTGGGTAAACGCGGTACATGAAGTTGCGGTCAAACTCTGTTGCCATTGGCAATAATTGATAGACCGTTAAAAAGATTACCAAGCATGAAAGGCCTAGTGCCCAACGCCAATCTTGCACTAACCACGATACCAAGATTGCAAAGACAGTCATTCTGACTAATAAATTCAAGTATTCTGGATTACGCAAAAGTGATCTCCGATACAAGAACAAATTAGGATTTTCCTTAGCCAATGATTTTGGTAAAAGAAAGTCGAGGTATCTTCTGCGTTTGATTGTAACTTGCTTTTCTGCCACATCGGTAAACATACTGAAGATTGAATAAACGCGATCTTTTCTAGCTTGTTCAGTTTTAATCGCATAGCGCCAGTTAAAGACGCTCTTTTCTTTTTTAGTACCAAAATGTGTAATTACCATTAATACTACAACTTCAATTGGATAAATAAATGATCCTAGTGAGCCAATCAACAAAGCTGCCAGAGTTACCACTAATAATATCCATTGCGGATAATTGTAGTAGAAGTACAAACTCTCTTTTTCAATCAGCAACATACACAATTTTAATAAAACAGTGCTGATAATCAGGATTACATATGACCAAACTGGGATTCCAGCTTTTACCGTCGCAAACGGAAACAGAATTCCGCCAAGCAAAACAATCAGAATTGTTGGCAGCACCATACTGTAACGAATCATCGGCTTCAGATATTCACCCATTTGTTCATCTTGCGTAAACAGAAATTGCATGTCGGCCTCTTTTAATAAGGTAACTAATCGACCAGCTAATAATGGCAACCACATGATAAAGCCGACAAGTGGCTTATAGAACCACAGATTATTGGGAATTACGCGCATAGCTTGGGCATACCAGAACATCAGCGCCCCAAACAAAAAGATCAACGCTAAAATAAAGAAGTCATTAAACACCAGCGTCAAATATTTTACTGATTGTTTAAGATTCTCGCTCAACCTTCTATTCGCTAACTCACGCATTGCCATTATCCTCTCTATTCAAAGCAAGGTATAACTTGTCAAAAGGATCATCTGGCTTAAGGCCATAGTGCTGACGAATTTCTTGCAAACTCCCCACAACTTCGATCGTGCCGCGGTTTAACACAGCATAATTCGAAATCGCTTGCTGTGCATCAGCTAAAACGTGAGTAGTCATTAAGACCATCTTTTTGTCAGCAATTGCTTTTTTTATTAAATCGATTAAGTTAGCAACTGCCAAAGGATCAAGGCCAGTAAATGGTTCATCAATTACAAGCAAACTAGTATCTGCTAAAAAGGCAGAAACGATCATTACTTTTTGCCGCATCCCCTTGGAGAAGTGAATCGGCAGCCATTCTAGCTTGTCATCAAGTCTGAACATCTTAAGCAGCTCATGTGCGCGTTTCCATGCTTTATTTTCATCCAAGTGGTAACTCAACATGGTTAGCTCCAAATGTTCCTTTAAAGTCAATTCCGGATACAAAATCGGTGTTTCTGGAATATAAGCTACTTCACGCTTAAACTTAGTTGGTTGCTGCGTCAATACAACATCGTTCAAGCTGATCTTACCCTTTTGCGGGCGAAGTAAACCCAAAATATGTTTAATCGTAGTTGACTTCCCCGCGCCGTTTAGCCCAATCAAGCCTAGTGCCTCACCCGGCTTAATTTCCAAATTAATATCTTTAATAACCGGGACACCCGTGTAGCCTCCCGTTAAATGTTCAATTTTTAATGTCATTTTTCCTATCTTTCTTTACTGAATTTATACCTTTATTATGATAGCATGGATTTAATAGTAAACTAAAGTACAAGGATATGAGGTTTTATTATGGAAAATTTAGACAAAGATTGTTTATTCTGCAAAATTATCCGCGGTGAAATTCCTAGCTATACCGTTTTTGAAAATGACGATGTTAAGGCCTTCTTAGATATTTCTCAAGTTAACCCAGGCCACACCTTAATGGTGCCAAAAAAGCACATCGTTAACTTGTTTGACTACACCAAGGAAGACGCACAACGCTATTTACAATATATTCCTGAAATTGCTAATGCAATTAAGGCAGCCTTCCCTAATGTTACTGCAATGAACATTACTACTAATAATGGTAAGGCCGCAAATCAAGTAGTTATGCACTCACACATTCACTTCATTCCTCGTTTTGAAGGCGACGGCTTGAAGCTGATGACCCGCAACAACGCTGACAAATACGATGAAGCTAAATACAACGAAGTTGCTAACAAAATTAAGGCACAATTTTAGAGGTTAAAAATGAAACATTTCTTATTAGGCACAGTTTTTGGTGCAACAGCTGGGCTAGTTTTTTCCTGTATGAAAGATAGCAATGGTAATCGCCCCGGCAAGCCATTAAAAGATGAGTTCGAAGCAATTAAACATGAAAGCCAACGCTTTAATTCTGCCTTGCAAAAAGCTAAAAAGGCTAGTCAAGAATTAAATGAACAAATGCCAACAGCTGAACGTACAATTAGTGATATTAATGATAGTGTTGAACATTATTCCGACCATATTCAACCTATCGTTAACCGCCTAGAAAAAAAGAGCGATAAATTGAACCAAGATTTGGAAAACATCGTGCCAGATACTAACTCACAAGACACAAAGAACTAAGAAAAAATAAAGAAAATTTGATTTTTCTGTGAAAATTCGTAATTTGAAAACGAAACGCCCTTTTTTATGGTATATTAATGAACAGTTACTTAATTAAGGATGTGGAGATTTATTTATATGAAGAGTTATATGAAAAAAGTTGCTGCAGTTGTTGCTGTAGCTGGTGTTGCTTTATCTACTGCTGCCTGCTCAAATAGCGGCAACAATGCTACTGTTGCTTCATACAAGGGTGGTAAGATCACTCAACAACAATACTACGATGAAATGAAGAAGTCTCAAGCTGGTAAGTCAGCTTTGGCTAACATGATTATTAACCGTGCTTTGGAACAACAATACGGCAAATACGTTTCATCAAAGAAGGTTGACAAGCAATACAACAACTACAAGAAGCAATACGGTTCACAATTTAGTGCTGTTTTACAACAAAATGGTATGACCGCTTCAAGCTTCAAGCAAAACATTAAGACTAACCTTCTTTCTGAACAAGCATTGAAGCACATTAAGAAAGTTACTAAGAAGCAAGAACAACAAGCTTGGAAGAGCTACCAACCTAAGGTAACTGTTCAACACATCTTGGTTGCTAAGAAGTCAACTGCTCAAAGCATCATCAAGCAATTGAAAGATGGCAAGAGCTTCAAGGTTTTAGCTAAGAAGTACTCACTTGATACTGCTACTAAGAACAAGGCTGGTAAATTGCCATCATTTGACTCAACCGACACCACTTTAGACAGCTCATTCAAGACCGCTGCCTTCAAGCTTAAGACTGGTGAAGTTACTTCAACTCCAGTTAAGTCACAATCTGGTTACCACGTAATCAAGATGATCAGCCACCCAGCTAAGGGTAAGTTTGCTGACCACAAGAAGGCTATTGATGATCAAATTTACGCATCAATGGCTCAAGACCAAGCTACTATGAAAGACGTTATTGCTACTGTTTTGAAGAAGGCTGACGTTTCAATCAAGGATAGCGACTTGAAGGATGTATTATCATCATACGTTTCAACTACTAAGTAACAAATATATTTAGTTAATCAAAAACGCCGAATCTGAATGGATTCGACGTTTTTTTATTTCATTAATTTATTTTTTAAATAGGGGTGTCATATTCCCCCCCAAAAAAACTATGCCTTCACTGGCACCTTCCTAGTAACAGCTGAGTTGGCATAAATAATACTTTGAAATTCATTATGAAAAGCTTGAGCATTATGCAATACAGCTTTATAATCATCATTTTTAGCAGGTCCAACTAATCCGCCACCTACGCCAACAACATAGGCACCACTAGCAAACCATTCATGCATATTTCCTAATGATACACCACCACTTGGCATTACATTAACATATGGGAAAGGTCCATGAATTTCAGAAATAATGCCTTTACCAGCAATTGAACCTGGGAAGATTTTGACTACGTCAGCACCATAAGTTAAAGCAGATTGAATTTCCGTTGGACTAAAGCAACCGGGCATGTAAGGAATCGCATACAGATTGCATTCCTTAGCAGTATTTTCGTTAAAAGATGGGCTAACAACGAATCTAGCTCCTGAAACAATCGCCATTCTAGCAGTTGCCTCATCAAGCACAGTTCCAGCTCCAATGAGTATCCAAGATTTCGGTCTTGGATATTTTTTTACTAAAAATCAAAAGGCTCAAGATGCTTCATCATTAAAGCATTCTTGAGCTCTTTAATTTTATTTATCAGTAGCATAATCAGACAACTTCAAGTAGCGTACAAGTTCACTCTTGAAAGTCTTTTTATTATAAGTCACTACCGCAATTTTACCTTTATAAAAGCCAGCATATTCTTTTTGTAAATCACCATGGATATCACAATTAGCCAATGAAACTACCCAAGACTTTTCTGCCTTAGTTAGTTTATTCATGTTTTTAACCCAAACTTTTTGTCCGTCTAATTTACTTTGATCGTATTTAATTTGCCAACTAGCCTGCTTAACTGCCGCAATAGAAGTATTCTTGTTAGTCAATAACTTTTGTGCGTTATCAACGGCCAAATCATATCTTTCTTGCTGTGCTTTTTCAGTCAAACGATATAAAGTCGATTTTTTAATTTGACCTGCTCGATCAACTAAGGCTTGCAACTCACCATAGTCACTAGAAGTGGCCTGACTTGCATCTGCTTGTGCTTCGCTTGGTGTATTATCAACTTTTAATGCAACTGGATTTTGACTTGTCACATCACTAGCTTTAACAAAAGTATTTGCTGTATCTTTAGTTTGGTGAGCATATGAGCCGTTGCTGGTAATCGTAGTACCAGTCTTGCCTGTTCCATCAAGAGCTGGAACCCAGACCAATTTTTTGTTAGCCGTAAGATGATAATATAGATCAGCTTGTTTAGTTTGCTTGTTCCAAATATAAAGAGCTCGATCAACGCCAACATTAACATCTGGAATCAATAAATAACTCTTATCAACGATTTCACCGTCAATATTATAGAGATACGTTGAGTTACCGGCAATGACATAATTATCTTCAGTAGATGCAGCTAATGCAAAATTATTTGGCATAATCCGAGTTGACTTTTTGATATCAGGTAGGTTGACCCACTTATCAGTACCTTTAATCCGATAATATTCCAGACTACTCAAATAATCATCAGCGCCATCAACATTATGATAATAGTTCTGATCAACTGTAAGCTTAGTTCCCTTCTTAATTGGAGCAGCAATTGGCATCCCTATTTGATTAGTTACTGGAGCAGTCTTTTTGGTAATTACCTTAATTTCCTTAGTTGACAGATCCGCATATTGATATTTTCCTGGCGAGATTCTACCAATGTTGCCTGGCTTAATATATTTATTTTTGCCAATATTAACAAAGTCTGTCTTCTTGATGCTTACTGTCGGTAACGAAAAATACTTGCCAGCTAATACATTATTGAAGAAATACCTGCTTTGATTTGGGTTAGTAATTGCCTTAGGCTTCAATATAGTCACCTTTAGTAACTTTCCCTTCTTAATCTTGCTCTTGGTACGCTTACCTTGATGATTGTAAACATAGGCATTGTGGTTAATATAGAACGTTAATTTAGTAGTTTGTGTATTATCTTGACTTGCGGCAGCAACTGGATTAGACAAATGATTATTTGCTAAAACAGGTACAGTCAACATTATCGTAGCTGCCGATACTAAAATTAATTTTTTTGATGCTTTCATTTTTATTCCCTACCCTAATTTTTATAACATCTTTAGCAATTCAATGCATCAAAAAAGTCCAAGAGGAAATCAATGTATACCTCTTGAACTTTTTATCAATAAAAAAATAGAAAGGAGACAAGTCTCTAATCTATCCAAAAACATCTCTGCTTTTCAATTGTATAAACATGTTATTATTCTTCAGCTAATTTGTCAATAACTTTGTTCAAAAAATTATTGACACAATTTTTCACCAAAACAAAATAAGCATCCCTGCAAATCAACTGCAGTAATGCTTATTTCTTATTCTAAATGTTCCATATTGCCTAATGCTAGAACTAATATTATTTACAATTTCAGCTCAACACCTTTAATCAACTATCACATTGCCAATTTAAATTTGGAAAGCCATTGCTCTCTTTCTGACCAAGAATAAACAGGAATATTATAGTTCTTAAAGGCAGACTTAAAATCACTAGAAACAGGACTATTAATATTGTTCGCAATAACTGAAAATTCTGTTTTAGGTTGGCTTTCTCGTACATCAATAATTCTAAATAAAGGGTTAGCTATATTAGAATTAATAGGCGTATTCACCACCTTAATAGCTTGTTGCGGTTTTTTTCTTGTACGTCCAACCACAATATCAAACTTAGAATTCCGTCCGCTTTTTCCTAGTAAACTCAAATCTTCTCCTACTGGAATATTATTATCAATAAAATAATTTGTTACATCTTCTTTAAAATACTTAATAACACTATTTTTAGAAGTCTGTAATAAATCAAAAGCTTGCAACATACATTGAGTTAACCTATTTTGTGCATCTGGAAATTGGGCTAAGTCATCAAATTCAATTATTAATTCATTATTCTGATTTTTCACACCAAAATTAATCAAAATCGATTGAAAGTAGTTCCTACGTTTAGATTTTCTGTTTAAATTAATATCTAATAACCCTAACTCATTAATAGTATACCCATCATCACTAATTATATATTTTGATGTATTTCCTTGTGCAATCACTAATTCTATATAATCATTGTACATATCTAAAAAAGGTGTAGTGATAGTCATATAATCCTGATTTTTAGAAGGGACAAATTGAATCTTTTTATCTATCCAGTCAAAATATATTTTCTTCATTTTCTCTACATCAAACATATTTAACTGTTCTCCCCCCTTTCTTTAAAATAAACTTTCCTGTTCTCGAAAATTATATGAATTTATATTATCAACATTCAAAAACTTTAATGTCTTCTTCAAGCATTCACACAAGTTATTTAAATCATTCTGACTCAATTGAAAATTTTCGTTCTTTTCCAAAAGTGGTACAGCTACATGTGTACCATATTTTGGAAAATCCGCTCTATGCAAATGAGGACAAGGAATGACTTTATTTGACCATTTAAAGTCTCCAACAGGATTTTGATGAGGACGTCCAATAATATCTACTCTAACTAATGGCTGTTCCTTATTTCTCTTTTCCCTTAATTGAAAAGTACATTTAGGACGTCTATGTCCTTTTCTATTCAAATCAAGTATAAAATTATAATTATTTCCTTTTAACCTTAATTGACTAGAATTCTGAAATAGCGGCAAATCAATGTAATCATTCTTTTCTATTATTTGTTTAACCGCCTCAATCATTTTAGTAATTTCAGCAATATCCATCCTTTTTACTCCCCTATAAATTAGATTTATTATACTATGAAATTATAATAAAACTCTAGTTCAATTTTTCAACAAAATAAGCATCCCTGCAAATCAACTGCAGTGATGCTTATTTCTTATTCTAAATGTTTTGCGTTATCTAGCGCTGAATCGTGCATCGGTCGATAATATCGCTTGCCATCTTGACTCAGTAGTGGCTCGGTGAACTCGCCTTTAGGCGTATGCTGCAGGGCATTCGTTACTGCATAAACTGCAGCATCTAAATCATCAATTCGGTGCAATAATTCCGCTTCTAGCAATGCCGGCAATTTGGGTGAACCATATTCAAAGCGGCCATGGTGACTAAGCACCATATGCCGCAATAAGAGTAAATCTTCCGACTCCAGATTCATCTTCATATCCTGAGCGGCCAGCATAATTTGTTCATCAATTAAAACCAGATGCCCAACCAAATTGCCTTCAGTCGTGTATTGAGTTGCGGCAGGACCTGAAAGTTCCAGTACTTTTCCCATATCATGCAAAATGCATCCCGCATAAAGTAGCGATCTATTCACTTGCTCATAATTATCAGCCAAACCTTTGGCATCCTTAAGCATTGATAAAGTATGAAAAGCTAAACCTCCGCGGACCGCATGGTGGTTGCTTTTACCAGCAGGATGATCATAAAAACGATCATGCCATTTTTGAAGTAAATACTTCACAATTTTTGTCCAGGTAGGATTATCAATCTGCATCACAAATTTATTAATTTCAGCTTCCATCTCATTAACTGGTTCCGGCGCTGATTTAATAAATTGATCTAATTCATAGCCTTCTTGTGAACCGACCACGCGCAGAGAATAGATCCTAATCTGGGGGCGACCCTGATATTCTTCTCTTTTGCCATTCAACTCAACGATTGTCCCAGTTGAAAAAATTGCTGCATCTTGATTGTTAGCATCCCAGTAATTACCGCGAATCTCGCCTGAGCCATCACTGAATTGCATCGCTAAAAACAACTTATTCTTTTTATTATGACGCAACTGTGAGTTTTTAATCAAAACAACAATGTCCATTTCTTCTCCATCGTTGTAATCTAACAATCTCTTAAGCATCCTGTGTTCCTTTCGTAAAAGTTAATGGCTCAATCCCAAGCTGATCAACTAAATTCTTTTGAGCTGTGAAAATTAAAACTTGATTGTTTTCGCTAATCTTTTGCAATAACTGATCGATATAGCTGACTCGCTGATCATCAAAGTTTACAAACGAATCATCAATCAAGATTGGCAAATTAATTTTATCCTTGATCTGCTCAATAAAAGCTAACTTCAAGGCAAAGTATAATTGCTCAGCAGTCCCCCGTGACAAGTATTTTACTTCGCGCTTTTTACCATCACTTCTGACTACTGTTAGCTTCTTATCTAAATTAATCCCAACATATCTGCCGCCCGTTAGCAAAGCTAAGTATTCCTGAGCCGCCTTAAGCATCTTGGGGAACCGTTCATTAGATGCCAAGTCAAGCGAGCGACTGATCCACCTTGCCGCAAACAAGTTAGCCAAGTATTCTTTACTGCTCTGGACAAAATTGGTTTCTGTATTAGCCAGATCCTGCTTAGCCTTAAACACCGCAGTAGAATCAGCTAAATTGTCTAACTGCACTTGCAACTGAGCAACTTGACTCTGAAGTTCATTAATTTCTGCATTCTTAGTACTAATTTGTTCAGTCAAAGCCGTTAATTTATCTGCTAATTCGGTTGAATTTGTCTGCGTTTGCAGCTGTTGAAGATCATCGCCTAACGATTCCTTCAAGGCCGCAATCTGCGTCTTCAGTTTAGCCTGATTAAGTGAATCTTGATAAAGCTGATCGTAACCTGCCATATTTTCCACATTAACTTGGGCAAAAAGTGCCTGTAATTTCAGACCCAATTCTTTCAAATCTTGCTTGTCCTGCTTTAGTGATGCAGTTAAGCTGGATTTTCTTTGAAACAATTCTTGTTTTTCACTAATTTGTGTCTCAAGTTCGTCCAAACCATTCAAAACTTGACTAAAGTCATTATCAATCGGTTGCTTCAATGCATTTTGGACACTTGAGGCCAGTTGAGCCACATTCTGATTCAAAACAGTTACTTGCTTATTATTAGTCTGTGCGGCATTCTTTTTGATTTGATATTGATTCAGATTAGTTAGTAAGCTATTTAAGTTTAGCGTATCAGGATTCAATCCATATTTTGTTTGGAAAGCTTGGCGTTTTTGAGCAACCAGCTTTTGCTTTTCTAATACTGCCGCATTTTGCTTATTTTGGTTACTATTTTTTAAGTATCCTGCTGCTAGGAAAATTAGTCCAGTAATTAATGCAATTACACCAACTGTACCCAACGCTACCAAAAGAACTACACCTAATGCCGCTAACACTGCACCGATAACATACCAAAGCTTGTCATTAGTAGTTACATAAGCAGGCTCATTGACAGCACCTGGCAAAGCTTGATAGTCTGCCTGCATTTGTTCAATTTGCTCTGGTGTCAACTTGAGTAGATTTTTTAACTCAGGTGTCAAAGCTAATAGTTGCTCTTTCTCCTGCTTCAATTGGTCAGCCTTTTGCAAACAATTACGATATTCCGCTTGCCACTGCAAGAGTTGAGGCTTCTGCTGGATTAGCTTCTTCTCTAGCGTAAAATCAGATTGATCGTTTTCACCCAGGTCCTGCAACTGCGCTTCTACCGATTGAATCGTCTTTTGCAAATTACGTCCCTGAGCCATAATATCTTGGGCTTTTTGATAATTTTGACCATTAAAGTCGATATCCTTGACCTGTTTTTGCAAATCAAGCAGCGTCTGATAATTGCCCATTTCTTTTTGCAAATCATGCAAATCTTGTTCTTGTTTTTGTAAAACAGCCAGATCTTTTTTTTGTCTGTTTAATGCCGCTCTTTTTTGTACAAAATCTTGGTGCAGCTGTTCATAATCATTAAACTCATTTTTAGTCTGCGCTAATTTATCACGTTGATCAGTCATTTCCTTAAGCAGACGGTTTACTTCGGGCTTTTTACCTGTCTTTTTAAAAAGCTTACCTGCTTCTTTAGCAAAGTCGTCGCGCATTTCCAGCAACTTGCTAGAATCTGCTGCTCCCAAGTAATAAATTCGCTCAAGCAAATCCTCTTGACTTAAACTGTTAACCTGACCCAGCATTTCTTGGTTAAAAATAAAACTATCAGCGTAAAAAGAGCCATCAATATTTTGAATCTGATCAAAAAATACACTCTCAGGTACAACTTGACCATCTTTTTTGACGGTTAAAATTCCCTTTTTAGTCTTGTCACCTTTAGCATAGAGTCGCTCAAGTTCGTATTCACCATCAGCTGCAGTAAAAACTAAATTACCGCCCATCGGACTAACATGAGCTAGCGGCGTATAATCTTCAAAAAACGGTGAAGAGTTACTTCTCAAATGAAAGCCAAATAAGATCTGTTTAATAAAAGCTACCGTTGTACTTTTACCAGCTTCATTGGCACCAAAGAAAACATTAATTTGATCACTAGGCAAATCGAAGGTTTTATTCGAGAACTGCCCAAAGTTAATAATCTTAATTTGTTTCAGTCTCATCCTTAATTCCTTTCAATTTACTCATTAGTTTTACTTCTGTTAGATTCTTAACCGCCGCAATAAAGTCTGGATCAGCCGCTAATTTAGCAGCTTCTGGATCCTTTTTTTGCCAGTCACTAACAATTTGCTTGAATTCAGCTGGTGCAAATAACTCTTCTTTGGCAGCTTGGAAGGCTTGTTGGTCATTGTCATTTAACTTTAAACTAGTATTCACAACAAAGCGCACATCAACTAACTGAGAAGCAAATGGCAGCGATTGAGAAATAGTTTGCCAAAAATCAGGATCCTGAACCAAATCGCGTTCTTCGGTACTCAAATATTGCGCACCAGCAATCGTCAAACTAAAGTACGTTTTTTGTCCAGATTCAAGCTTGGCAATAATTTTTGCTTGTAAGTCAGCTTTACTGATAGCTCCTTCAAGATTAATTTTTGTCCCTTGCCATAAAATTGGCCCTGTTTCTTTAAAATCAATAGTAGTCTTACCACTATTTTCATCAATCTCACCTAGATAGCATCCCTTGGCCCCCATCTCATTAATGTGGCGACCTTGAATGTTACCTGGATAAACAATCCACGGCGTACTACTTAAATTATTTCTCGCATGAATATGACCCAAAGCAAAATAGTCATAATTCAAGTTTTGCAACTCATCAACTGTAAACGGTGCATACACATTCTGACTAGCAGTAGCTGATTTCTCTTGAGCATGCATTAAACCAAAAGTATAATTTTTTCCTTTTGCTGGAAATTCTGGGATTTTATCCTCAGTGATATGGTTATTCAGATATGAAAAGCCGATTACGTCATAGTTAAAACCCGCATCCGTAGTAAAAGTAGCTTGCTCTACTGTTTCATTATTGCCTAACAATTTAAAGTAAGGACTGGGACTAACTAGCAGATCTTCTTGCTTCATGTGGTCATGATTACCAAAAATCATCACTACCTGAATTTGTGCATCAGTTAATCTCTTCACTTGCTCAGCAAAAAACAACTGAGCCCGTGGTGACGGCTGACTGCTATCAAAGGTATCCCCTGCTATTAAAACTAAATCAACTTTTTCAGCTAATGCTAGGTCGACAATTCTTTTTAGCGACTGATCAGCTGCCTGATAGATATGGTTAAATTCCTCAGATGGCAAAAAAGATAGCCCACGAAATGGACTATCTAAGTGCGCATCCGCAAAGTGAATAAATTTCATCGCGAATATTAATTTCTAAGATCTTCATAAAGATCATTAATTGGCTTAGTGTAAGCTTTTTGTACTTCACCAAGCAAATCGTACAAACCCTGTTCATTCGTAAGAAGTGAAACAATTTTATCATTCTTTTGAACTTGATCATTTAAGTCCTTGTAAGCTTGTTGATCTTCAGCTGAAAGTGGTTGACCAGCTTGTTGTGCTTGCATGATCTTATTTTGCAATTCATCCATCTTTTTGAATAAAGCTGAAGCATCCTTATCATCTTCAACAGCTTTAATTGCTTCTTGCAACTTCTTGTATTGATCAGTTTGAGTCAAATCTTCTGCTAACTTGTTAGCAGCATCGTAAATGTTAACCATCTAGTCCTCCTAAATTTTATTGGCCAAATAAGCCTTTAAGGCTATTATACCATTCATTGATTTTCTGTCCTGCAGAACCGAGTCCATCTTGAATTTTTTCACCTAATCCATTAGTCCAGTCATCATTAGAACCATTATTCTTCACAATCTGGTTAGGTGCCTTCTCCGTGAATTCAGTTTGCGCGGTGTACGGCAAAATTCCTTCCATCTCAGCCTTATATAAACGCGTAATTCCTGTTTCAGAAATGCCCTGCATGTAGTGTTGCTTGTTAGTGTGGTCAAAACCAACCCAGGTAGCAAGTACAATGTCAGGCGTATAACCGACGATCCACTGGTCCTTGGTACCAAATCCATATGAGTTAGGTACTTCAGTTGACCCAGTCTTCCCAGCTACACGGAAGCCATTTGGCTGAGCAGAGCGGCCTGTACCATTAGTGAAAACGCCGAGCATCATAGTCGTCATTTCTTTAGCAGTATTTTCAGAAATAACGCGGTGGCTGCTTGGATTATTATTTTCGGCTAAAACGTTACCCGAAGCATCAGTAATTTTGGTAATAAAGAAAGAATTATTAGGCAAATTACCCTTGTTGGCAAAAGCTGAATATGCACGTGCCATCTGAATTGGCGAAACACCTGAAGATAATCCACCTAAGGCAAGCGCTAAATTACGGTCACTCTTTGGTACCTTAATTCCAAAGTTTTCAACAGATTGCACGCCTTTACTTACACCAATCTTATCCAATAGCCAAACAGCTGGCACATTTTTACTTTGTTCTAAAGCTTCATACATTGGAATTGTATTAGAATAGCCATTGTCCACATTATGCGGTTCATAGCCATTTTTACCAAATTTCTGCAACTTGTTCGATAGTTGCGAGTCATAGTGATAGCCATTTTGTAAAGCTGGGGCATATACTGCCAACGGCTTGATTGATGACCCTGGCTGCCGCTTCATCTGCGTTGCACGATTGTAACCCCGGAAGACGTGCTTACCGCGACCACCGATGATTGCCCGAACAGCACCAGTACTTGGGTCCATTGCCACGCTAGCGCCTTGGCTTTCAGTTCCATCACTACCATTTTGTGGGAAAAGCCAGCTTTGCTCAAAAGTATCCTGCAATTTACCCTGATAATTTTGATTTAAAGTAGTATAAATTTTAAGCCCCTTATTCATGACTTGTTCTTCAGTTAAGCCATATTTAGAGATTGCCTCGTCAACTACAGCATCAAAGAAGTAAGGATAGCGATAGCCGTTTTTATTTTGAAAAGTATTCCGCAAAGTTAATCCTTGCTTTTGATACATTTTAGCTTGAGCCGCTGTCAACTTATTATTATCCACCATCAAGTTTAAGATTAAATTTCGTCTTGCTAAAGCATTTGACATGTGATCAACCGGATTATAAAAACTAGGATTTCGTAAAATTCCAGCTAAAGTTGCGGCTTCACTCGGATTAAGTTCACTTGCGTTTTTGCCAAAATAGCGACGACTTGCATCTTGCACGCCCCAAACTCCGTTACCAAAGTAAGCATTATTCAAGTACATCGTTAAAATATCTTTTTTGGAGTAAACATGGTTAATTTCAATTGCAAAAAAGAGTTCTTCCAATTTTCTTGAAAAAGTCTGCTGCTGGGTCAAAAGCGAGTTCTTGGCTAACTGCTGAGTTAAGGTCGAACCACCACCAGTTACTTGACCGTGATGAATCACTAAACTTAAAGCAGCTCGCGCCATGCCTTTAATACTAAAACCTGGGTTCTTCCAAAAAGTCCGATCTTCAGTCGAAATTACGGCATTTTGAATATTAGGCGAAATCTGGTCATATTCCACAAATGATCCCTTTTGCGAGTATAAAGAACCTGCTTTTTTACCCTTGTAGTCATAGATTGTAGTTGTGGTTGAAAGCGAGGCCTTCAAATTAGCTATGTTTGATGTCTTAACTTTAATTGTATAATAGGTACAAGTTAAGAGCATCAATGTGAGCAGGATTAAAATAATCCAGCGTCCGATAAAGAAGCGACTATCAAATCGATGCCAAGCATCTTTAAAGCCACCTCTTCTTGGTTGGTCGTTATTCATTAAATATTGCTCCTTTTTAGAAACAAGAAAATTGTACCATACTATCAAAACACGTGTTTATAACTAGATTAGACTTAAGAAATTATTATGAGTTTCCATTTTACACTTTTTTACCCAGAAAATCTTGCTCCGGCATCTGTCAATGAAGTACTACGTCAACTTTTAATCCCTCGCAAGTGGCGTCATTTTTTGCGAATTGAACAAAATATTTTAGTTAACGGCAACTATCGCTATTTTAATCAAAACATTTTACCTGGTGATAAAATTGAAATTAACTTGGATCATGTTGAAAGTGATCAACAGGCTTATGCACCAAGCGGTAAGATGCCCGATGTTATCTATGAAGATGATAATCTTTTAATTATTAATAAGAAAAAAGGGCAAAAAACGCACCCTAATCTAAATGAAACTAATACTGCTCTGAACGATTGTACTACTTATCTTGGTCAGAGTCCCTATATTGTTCATCGATTAGATATGTTAACTGGTGGTTTACTTTTAATTGCTAAAAATCCTGCAGTTGTACCTATTTTAAATCGTGAATTAACCAGCAAAATTTTTCACCGCGATTATTTAGCTAAAGTTATCAATGCTGATCACTTAGCTGAAAGAGGTACGATTAATGCCCCAATTGGTCACGATCCACTTGATCAACGCAAACGCAAAATCGATCCTACTGGATTAAGAGCAGTTACTCATTATCAAGTTTTACAAAAAAATGATGACAATACTGCGATTGTCAAATTGACGCTTGAAACTGGTCGTACACACCAGATTCGCGTTCACCTTGCCTCTTTAGGAAGTCCTATTGTAGGCGATCCTTTATATAACCCTGATTTTGCCAGTGAGAGATTAGCCTTAGATGCTTACGAAATTTCATTAGTTCAACCTTACTCTTTTACTAAATTAAATGTAAAATTGCCCAAAAACAAAATTGAACTCTAAAAAAGCCTTTGACTGCAATACTGCAATCAAAGACTTTTCATCAAATTATAAATTTTACCAATTATATTCATTTGGATCCTTTTTACCTAAGCCAGTTGCATGATCAAGGAGGATCCTCTGCTCATAATGAGCTACATTTAGCTTAGTCGCCTTCACCATGTCAGGGTTAACTGATACAAAATCAATGCCACTTCTGACTAAAAATTCAGTAAATTCTGGATATTCTGATGGTGCTTGACCACAAATCGAAACCGTCTTACCATCTTGATGAGCAACCTTTATCAAGTGTCTAATCGCCCTTTTGACGGCAAGATTTCTTTCATCAAAAAGATCAGCAATCACATCATTATTCCGATCGCACCCCAGTAAAAGCATCGTTAGGTCATTTGAACCAATTGAATAACCATCAATAAATTGATTGAACTGGTCCGCCAAAATAATATTAGCTGGAATTTCAGCCATCATGTAAACCTTGAAGTCTGCGCTTCTAACTAAACCTTGTGTCCGCATGATTTCCGTCACTTTGCGCGCTTCATCCACTGTTCGGCAAAATGGAATCATCACATGTAAATTCTTTAATCCGAACTCATCGCGCACCTTTTTTACCGCTTCAAGTTCCAATTTAAAAGCATTAATATATTTTGGATCATAATATCTAGAAGCACCGCGCCAGCCTAATAGGTCTGCTGGTTCATGCGGCTCATATTTGTCGCCGCCCTTTAAGTTGCGATATTCGCCAGACTTAAAGTCTGAAAAACGTAAAACTACTGGCCGTGGTGCCATTGCCCGCGCGACTTTACCGATTCCATTAGCTAGTTCGTTAACTACCCTCTCTGGATGACCAGTTTCAATCAAATAAAGGGGATGCTGGTGAATATAAGTCGTCCATAAAAATTCTTCGCGCATTAAACCAATCCCATCAGCTGGCAAAGATGCATATTTTTCAGCAAGATCAGGATCTCCTAAGTTCATCATGACTCTGGTTGCAGTTGGTGGGAAATATTCAACTGCAGCAGGCTCAGCTGGCTTTTCATCGACTTTTTTAACCGCGTCTTTAACAACTCCAGCATAAACTACACCATTTTTAGCATCGACGGTGACAGTCTCGCCGTTTTTCAAAGTTTTCGTTGCAGCTTGTCCACGGCTAGTTGTTCCAACTAAACAAGGTATCTGCATTTCACGTGATACAATTGCAGCATGACAGGTCATTCCACCATTATTGGTAATAATTGCGGCCGCCTTTTTCATTGCTGGCACCCAATCAGGCGACGTCATTAGAGTGACCAAAACCTCGCCCTGCTTAAATTCATTGATATCTTTTGGATCATCAATAATATGTACCTTGCCTGAGACAAAACCAGGTGAAGCTGGCAAGCCTTTTAACAATACTCGGTGTTCTGTAGTTGCTTCTTGTGGTGCATCGGTTTTCTCCTGCTTTTTCTTTTGTGACCAAACAGTTTCTGGGCGTGCTTGAACTAACCACAACTTATCATTTTGATCAAGTGACCACTCCATATCCATGTAGCAGCCATAATGTTTTTCAATTTCTTTAGCATAACCAGCTAATTCAATGATTTGTGCATCAGTCAAAGCAGGCTCATTCACTTGATCTGGTGCTACCTTTTGTTCAATTGTTCCTCCCGATGGCAATCTGATCAACTCAATTGGCTTTTTAGTCACCATTTTGTGTACAATCTTCATCGTATTTTTATCAACTACATAGTTATCAGGTGTAACAGTTCCAGACACCACGTATTCGCCTAGTCCCCAAGAGGCCTCAATCATAACCTTAGTGTCATCACCAGTTGCTACATTGACCGTAAACATCACACCAGCTGCTTTAGAAAAGGCCATCATTTGAATCGCAGCTGATAAAGCAACTTTTTCTTGTGGAAAGTTTTGTTTAATTCGGTAATAAGTTGCCCGGTCGGTGAAAAGAGAAGCGTAACATTCTTGCACCTTTTTCAAAACATTCTCACGACCATGAATATTTAAATAAGTATCTTGTTCGCCAGCAAAACTAGCATCAGGCAGGTCTTCGGCAGTTGCACTAGAACGTACAGCAACGAATGGCTCATTTTGGTGCATCTTTTGGGCTAAGCTATCGTAAGCACAGCTAATTTCTAAGGCTAAATCATTTGGCATCGGCGCTTCTATAATTAATTTTCTAATTTTGGTGCAAATTCGATGCAATTGCTCAGAATCTTCTGGATCAGTTAAAGTGGCCAATAATTTATCAATTCTTTGATTTAAATCAGAATAATTCATAAAGTGGCGATAAGCTATGGCAGTAGTCGCAAAACCATACGGAACCGGGACATTCGTTTCAGAAGTCAGCTCACCTAATGAGGATGACTTACCACCGACTAAATCAACATCATCGCGATGCAATTGATCAAACCACAAAATATAATTATCTCTATTCATGCTTGTTCTCTTTTCGTTAACGCACAACTAACATTTCATTTTTAGCTGCTTTATTTAAAACCACATCTTTAGCGGGTGCTACATAACTTAAATATTTCAAGTTATTATCAACAGCAGACATTTTTACTATCCCGCAATTATCATATTCTTTAAAAGTTGGATTTACTCGCTGCGTAAATAACCTTAAAGCCGTCCCATGTCCAACAATCAAAATTGTATCGTTGGCATGGGTTGAATCAATGATTTTAGTGATCGCTCGTTCCATTCTTTCTTCAACATGTTGATCCGGCTCCATTGCGGCATTAATACGGCTAAAGCCACGTCGCCATGGCAACATGAATTCATCTTGTCCTTCATATTCACCATGAGATTTTTCATGCAGGTCACGCAGTCGCGTATAAGACAATTGATTATCAGTTATAATTTCTAAAGTATCGCTTGCCCTTTCCTGCTTTGAGCAAAATGCGGCATCAAAACTAATTTCTTTTTGCAAAAAATACTGCCGCACCGCTGTCGCCTGCGCTCTCCCTAATTCCGTCAGAGGAGAATCACATGTACCTTGTATTTTATGATGCACATTGAACAAAGTTTGCCCATGTCGCACCAAATATATTGTTCTCATTAACTGCTACTCTCTTTCCTTTTATGCATATTAATTGTGAACAACTGTATAGTACCACAATATTTTGAAAGCGCTTAAAGTTATATATTAATTATATATAAAGCTATATACCAAATTTGTGAAATTAATATAATGATTATGCATTTATTTGTCAAAAGTAGATTTGGCATTATCTAGGGCTTGTTAAATAATGTTCATATTTGGAACGGTCTAATTTATTGAGTTGCTGGATAATTAGAAAATTGTGATGATTGCAGCCAAATAGTAAATCTTTTTAATTAATTTAAAACTATTTAAAAGTTAGTGTTTTTTAATGCTATTTTCTTGCTTTTTTACAAAAAACTATATCTATTTTTCGAGTTAAGAGTATAATTTGTGGTTGTACTATTTTTCACTTATTTTTTCTACTAGAGGAGAAGAAAGTATCTATTATGGAACATACTTGGTTAATGAAGTATTTTGCCGAATTTTTCGGTACGATTATTTTAGTTGTTTTAGGTAACGGATCAGTTGCCAATTCTGTACTACGTGATACCGGTGGTAATAGCCGTGACGGTCAAGCCAATGGTGGGTGGCTCTTGATCGCCTTCGGTTTTGGGTTTGGAGTAATGCTCCCAGCCATGCTCTTTGGTTCAATTTCAGGGAACCACTTAAACCCTGCTGTTACCTTAGCTCAGGCTTGTTCAGGCGTCTTCCCATGGGATCAAGTAATGCCTTACATCTTGGTACAAATGCTTGGTGCCATCGTGGGACAACTAATCTTAGTAGCCATCTACTGGCCTTACATTGGCAGAACCACTAGTGATGATGCTGTTTTTGCCAGTTTTGCGACTGGTGATACTGCCAACAGTAAGTTAAACGGTTTTATCACTGAATTTGTTGGTACAGCAATTCTTTTGTTTGTAGCCGTTGGTTTATACCGTGGCATGTTCTTCAAGCAATCAGAAGATATTGCCAACATAGGTGTTGGTTTCTTAATCACCGCATTGGTTATGGCTGTTGGTGGTCCTACAGGTCCTGCATTAAACCCTGCAAGAGACTTAGGTCCACGAATTGTCTATGCCCTTTGTCCATTGCCACACAAAGGCTCAGCTCATTGGGACTATGGCTGGGTACCAGTAGTTGCTCCAATTGCTGGTGGTATCTGCGGTGCATTGTTATACAAGATTGCATTTGGATTATAGAAAAACAAAAGATCGATGATCTTCGTTAAAAAACGGTGATCATCGATCTTTTTATTTAGCTTCTTTAGTCGCTTTAGCCTGTTCTTGTTGATACAACATATTGTCATATCTCTTAATAAATGGTAAATATACAAAGAAACTAATTACCAATACTATTGCTTGCCAAATGGCAACTTTCCAACCACCAATAATAAAACCAGAAATAACTGGTGGCGTAGTCCATGGGACCTGCATCCCGTTCAAATATGGCAAGACACCTAATTTAATTAACCAATAAGTACAGCCTGCAGAAATAGCTGGCATAATCATAAATGGTACAGCTAACATTGGGTTCATAACAACTGGCAAACCAAAGAGGACAGGTTCATTAATATTAAAGATACCAGGTACAATGGTCAATTTACCTACACTCTTTAATTGCTTGGATTTAGCAAAGAATGTCATGAATACCACTAACCCAATAGTAATTCCGGCACCAGTGACATTAATGAATTGATCAATCAATCCTGAAACAACTATATGACCGCCATAGTTACATATCCATATTCCTTAAAGATATTAGCATTTTGTAGAGTATTGGCACCGAAGATTGAACCTACGATACCACCTACCAAGTTGGAACCATGAACACCAAAAATCCAGAAGAATGGAATTAAGAATGCCACTAGCATAATACCACCAAAGGTATCAGACAAACCTTGTAATGGAATCTGAATTGTATGATAAATCCATTGAGTCATTGAAGTACCCATGAACTTTGCAAAGAACATGTATACAAGTAGCCACATAACTGTTAATGCGGAAGCCGGAATCAATGCAACAAAGGAGCTTGCAACTGCAGGTGGAACTTGTTCTGGTAATTTAATAGTGATCTTTTTCTTAACAAACCAGCAGTAAATCCAACCAGTAATTAAACCTACAATAATTGCTGCAATCGTTCCTTGACCACCTAACCAAGTACGGTCAATATAATTAGCTGACAATAAAACTGGAGCTTGCTTAGCAGAAATAACAGTCTTTGTTCCCTGCATAACTGCCGTGGTTAGACTCATAATAATCAAAAAAACAACAAATGAAGTAATACCAGCTGGAATTGGATCTATTCCATCTTTCTTTGCCCAAGTGTAGGCAATACCGATAACACTAAAAACAGAACCGATACCAAAAGTACAGTTGTATGCTTGACTCCAAAACTGAGTTAAGCCATTTTTATTCATCCAGTTGGCAACAGCTGGTAATGGAAATGAAGCTAATAACAAGAATACTGACCCAATCATAATGAATGGCAATGATAATACCATCCCATCTCTTAATGAGAGCATTGGTTTAGTATTAACAAACTTCATTACTGGGGGCAATATATATTTATTGAAGAATTTCCCCATGATAACTCCTCTCTCCTCTTAACTCTTCTTATTCCTTACACTTCTGTATTGTATGCAACCGCTTTCTTCAACTCAATAGTTATCACGGTATTAGGTAAAATTCTATTGTATTGACATGCATTTTATATCTGGAACACCTTGTTCCAAAAATAAATTATTATTCCAAGATCTTCGAACCATACCAAAACTCCCATCTTCTCTTACTTACTTGCAAATGATTTCATATAATGCAAGTAAGCAATGAATCAAAGGAGTTTTTTTATGACTAGAACTTTAGATAAGAATTTTTTATGGGGTGGCGCCGTTGCTGCCCACCAACTTTAAGGCGCATATCAAGAAGGCGAAAAAGGAATCTCTATCGCCGATATTATGACCTTAGGAGATCGTGAGCATCCCCGTGAAATTACAAAGACTATCGAAAAGGACAAATACTATCCTAACCATGTCGGAATCGATTTTTATCACCACTACAAGGAAGATATTAAACTGATGGCAGAGATGGGTTTTAAAGCCTTTCGTACTTCAATTGCATGGACGCGAATTTTTCCTAATGGTGATGAAGATCAACCTAATGAAGCAGGACTTAAATTCTACGATAATCTTTTTGATGAATTGTTAAAATATGGTATCCAACCCGTCGTCACTCTTTCTCACTTCGAGATGCCATATCACTTGGTAACTGAATACGGTGGCTGGTCTAACCGAAACTTAATTAATTTCTTCACTCGCTTTGCTCATGTGTGTTTTGAAAGATATCACAACAAAGTTAAGTACTGGATGACCTTTAACGAAATTAACAACCAAGCTAATTACGAAGATATCAGCAATGTGTTAAAAAATTCTGGTCTGCTTTTCAAAAAAGGTGACGACAAAGAAAAAATGATGTATCAAGCAGCCCACTATGAATTAGTTGCTAGTGCCGAAGCCGTTCAAATCGGACACGCTATTGATCCATCATTACAAATTGGCTGTATGCTGGCCTTCTGCCCTATCTATCCTGCATCATCTAAACCTGAAGATATTCTTTTTGCCCAACGTGCAATGGACACGCGTCTCTACTTTGGCGATGTCCACGTTAATGGTGAATATCCAAATTGGTTAAAAGTTTACTTTGATCGAAAAGAGTATCACTTGGATATTACTAAAAAAGATTTGCAAATACTAAAGAATGGTACGGTTGATTATATTGCATTCTCCTATTACATGTCTTTCACTGCCAAATACACTGATCATATGGACTATCGTGAATACCAGGATTTAGTTTCTAATCCATATATCAAGACCAACGATTGGGGTTGGGCAATTGATCCAGTTGGTTTGCGCTATGCAATGAACTGGATGACTACCCGCTGGCATAAACCATTGTTTATCGTAGAAAACGGACTTGGTGCTTACGATAAAATGACCGCTGATCATCAAATTCACGATGATTACCGTGTTCAGTACTTCCGTGACCATATTAAGCAGATGGAAAAAGCAGTCATTGATGATGGTGTTGACTTAATCGGCTATTTGCCATGGGGATGCATTGATTTGGTTAGTGCAAGTACCGGTGAAATGAAGAAACGCTATGGCTTTATCTACGTTGATGAAGATGATTATGGTAAAGGCAGCTTCAAGCGCTACCCTAAGGATTCTTTTTACTGGTATAAAAAAGTAATTGCCTCAAATGGTGCGGATTTAGATTAATGAAAAATAAAAGATTGATGATCTTCGTTAAAAAACGTTGATCATCGATCTTTTTTGATATTATTTTAAAATTCAAACAAGCGGTGGTTAATGATAATTCTAAATTCACGATCTTCTTCATCAGCTAAACAACTAGCGACTAATGGTTCATAGCCTCTCTTTTCCTCATCAAACTGATTTCTTTCGGCATCTAGATCTTTAAAGACTTCATCGGGTAACTTATCAACTGGAATTTTGGCTGCTTTTGCTAATTCATCAAAGCTAACTACTACTCCATCTTGTAAAACATCATCATCTTTGCTTTCATTGTATTTCTTTACCAAGAGCTTCATGATGGCCAAAGTTTCTGGTCTTAAGTAATTCAAGGAATCAAAATCAATTACATAATCGTCCATTGCATTTCCCATCCTTTCGTGAAAAATCATTTTTCTCACTTTCAGTATGGTGTCCTTTTTGAAAATAACCAAGCAATATGACTTTCAATTTATATTATTCCGCGCTGCAATCCCATAAAAATAGTAATAATCAGTAAATCTGCACTGCCGCCAAGACTATAATTTTTCTCTTTAAAAATCCGATTTAATTCTAACATGAATTGTTTACCAGCTTGGCTGCCGTAGCCACCCAATGCCAAATATTTCTGCGCCTGCTTATGCGCCCAATCAATTACTTCAACATTACCAGCCCTTTTAATCAAATTAGAATCTTCAATCTCACTAACAATCTTCATCAAGGTATCAAGCAAGCGCGTATTCAAGTCGCCACTTGTCTGTGCTAGAAATGGCAAAGCTACATCCCTTACCAATGGATAACCTGCCTCAGCTTCCGCTCTAACGCCGCCTTTGCCATATTGCAAAAATTGTCTTTCTCCAGCAGTCTCGCTTTTCTTTCCCAAATCATGCTTAACCAAGCCTTGGGTCATCGCTTGAATAACTTCAAATTCATTACTACCTTTTTTTTGACAATAACTACTTGCACAAACAAACAAGCCTAAAGAAAAAACTGCACCTTTATGTGTATTTACATTATTTGTAGCTGTAAACATTGCTTTTTCTGCATGAATTCCTGCCTGTCGCAACAATTTAAACATTTGCCTTAAATCTTGTCCATCAAAATTAAAACCAATTTTAGCAGCCTGCTTAAAATATTCTTCCAAGCTTAGGCTACTATCAATGAACATATAGACATTCATATCAGGATGAGAACTCACATCGACTGGATCTACCAACCCCGGCTTGGGATTGGTAACTACTTCATAAAGCAATGCTTTTAGCGCATTTTGCGCAATTTCTTCTACTGACATTTTGTTCTTTCTAATTACTTAAATAATGATTAACCAACAAAAAATGACGCAAAATCTGATTAAACCGATCTGGTACCTCTGCCATAATATCATGACCGCAATTATCGACCAAGGCAGCCTTAATGGAACTATTCGCCTCGATCATCCATTTAGTAAAATCCGAATTATAATATGGACTTTGTACGGCCGCAATTACATCGACAGGCACGTTGCTATTATTTACAACTTCGCGCCAATCATAAGTAATATGCTCACACAGCAAATCAAAATTATCAGCTCTACTGAAGGGATGCTCGATCCTTGCTTTGTTTAGAGCAAAAGCAACTTTATCGCTTAATCCATTAAGTGTCTCATGTACTTGTGGCTCTTTTTTTGCCTCTTCTACATAATTATTCGGCGTATAATTCATGAAACCATATTGCCAATTAGCTGTGTTTAACATATATGGCGTTTGATCAACAACTACTACCAGTTTAGCCAATTCAGGTGCTGTTTTGATTAAATCATAAAGCAAACTACTACCCATTGAGTGTCCGATGAAAGCTACCTCATTAATATCTAAATAATGAACCAATTCAATCAAATCATCAGTCAGACGCTGCAAAGTATGGCCTTTTTCAGTTCTTTGACTCTGACCAAAATTACGATGATCATATGTGATCACCTGATAGCCCATCTTAGCAAAATAGTCTACTTGTTCTGTCCATACTTCTTTGTAACCACCAAAACCGGTCACAAAAATAATTGGTTTGCCTGTACCTTTTATCTGATAATTAATTCTAATTCCATCACTAGTTACAAAATCCATTTCATTCCTCTTTAATTGCCTGCCATGGATTATCACTTAAAATAGGACCAGTTGCAGTTTTTATTAAAATCTCTTGAGCACGACCTAAAGAATACTCTTCTAATGAAAAACAATTTTCACCATGAACTACTTGCACATCCGCATGTGTACCAAATTGATTTAATTTAGCCAAGAAATTTTTAGCTTCATCTACGCTCAATTCAGGTAAATCCAGCATAATTAAATCCAAATCACTAACATGTTCTGGACTTTCTTTAACCATCTTTATGCCAGTTGCCATTTCATAAGCAAGTGAACCGCTGATGCCCCACTGATAATCAGCTAAAAGCGGCGCAATTTTGATCAATGCCTGAAAAGCAATTAATTTCTGTCTTTCAATTGGTAAATCTCGCCAAGACTCATGCTTAATAAAATAGTCTGGATGATACTGCTTTTCTATACTAGATTTTTTTAAAAAGCCTGCCAAACGCTGATTACGCTCGTAACCGCGCAAGCCTACCGGAATTAAATTATTTTTTATTATGCCGCGTCTAACTACAACAATTTTAGCTTTAGACAAAGAATCCTTTGCCCATTCAGGTAAAGGATTCTTTTCTAGTATTAGGTCATCGTTATTAGCAAAAGTTAATAAATCATGCGGCCAAATATTAGTTATTTTTCCCATTGATCATCAACCATTTCGCGCATCTTAATCGTAGCCTTACGTCCACTTTCAATTGCAATTGGAGTTTCATAGCGGAAATGCAAGTCAGTTGGTTGATCCTTAGTACTTTCAATTGCTTCATCAATTAAATCATGAATTTCCTTAACTGCAGCATCGTTAGCATCCCAAGATGAAACATCATGTACTAATTTGTATAAAGCACCCAATTTTTCATAATTGAAGATGTCGTAAGCCATTGCAGGAACATGCTTAGTAGCTTCTTCAAGTTCAGCAATAGTTCTTTGGGTAATTCTAGCAGCAGATACTTTAGACATAGCTTGAATAGTAATTGATTTATCAGCCAAAGCAATCATTCTGTTAGACTGCAAACCGTGAGCTAAGAAACCACCTGAAACGGCATCCCCAGGAATAAAGTCAATTACTGGATGACCAGCTTGACGAGCCTTAGCATATGCAGCAGCACTAGAAGCCAAACCAATGTGAATACCAATTAATTCTTCCTTGTAGCCATAAGCCTGACTTGGCACATCAACAATTAAAATAATTGGACGTTTAACTTCTTTATCCTTGTCTTCTTCAACAATCTTATTAACAATCTTAGAGATGACAAATCCTTCTTGTAAACCAACTTCACCGTTGCATACACGTGGGAAACGGTTATTCTTATCAGGCACAATAGCAATATATTCTTTACCATCAACTTCAGCTGCTAAAACTGTTGGATATTCTGACTTAGCATTCTTAATGCCAGTTAATTTTTCGAACCATAATCGACCGCGGCTCTTATCACCTGGTGTATTGCTAGATACAGCACTTGGAATTTCATGCTTTTCAGCTTTTGTTTCGTTGAAAATCTTGCGATATTCTTCAGTAGTTAATGGCTTTGAAAAATCGATCTTATCAAGCAAAGTTAAATAGAAATCAGCCTTATCAGTTCTGTGAGCATCCTTCTTTTGATCGATTGCTTCAGAAATCGCATTCTTAATAGTTTCAACATCATCTTCAACTAATTCATCAGCAATGCCAGTCTTAACTCTTTGACGAGTACCCAAAGTATTCCAAATTAAGTCCTTATCGCTAGAGTCAAATTCACGTACGCCTGCTTCTTGTTCGATAACTTCCGGTCCGTTCAAGGCAACTCTAGCCTTCTTGGTAGTAATTAGGTATGACAAAACGGCACTAGTGATTGACATACCACCAAAACTACCAACTCTACCCGGCACCAAACCAATTACAGGAACATATTTCTTCAACGCGATAACTGAATTTTGAATTTCAGAAATTGACAAAAGGCCATAATTTGCTTCTTGAAGACGTACACCACCAGTATCCAAAATAATGATTGGATAGATAGTCTTACCATTCTTATTGTCATCTAAGGCTTCTTCTAAAGCAGCAACGATCTTGGCACCGGAAACTTCACCAATACCACCACCTTGGAATTTACCTTCAATGGAAATCACGACAACATTTTTGCCATTCAAGGTACCTTTAACTAAGATAACCCCATCATCACTTTCGGGCACAATCTTCTGTGGCTCAAGGTGAGGTGAAATCATATCATATTCTGGACCAACTAATTCGCGACCAGAATTTTCATCAACCAATGCAAATGCACGCTGACGACCATTTAATTCAACAAAACTATTTTTCATCTTTTAATGCCTCCATTGCTTGAGTCAAACGTAAGTTAACAACACCAGGGGTTGCACCAAAGTCGTGCACAATAAATTTACCGTTTAATGGATAGCGAGCAAAGAAACGATCCAAGACATTTTGCCAAACTTTGCCGAAGCCATCGCTACCAGTAGTAATATCCAACGTTGTCTTATCTCCATCTGCTGGATAAACCAAGATTTCTAAGTCACCGGAGGCTACTACCCCAACATGTGCGAAGCTTTTTACAGGTGTAGAATTTTGATATTCAAAGTGTAATTTTTCCATTCTCTTGTACCTCCTAAATTATGACCAAGATCTAAATTTTGCAGGTGGATTGTAAAGACCATGTGACCATTCAACAATATCATCCATGGTTTGAGCTGCAAGAAGTGAACGCTTAGCATCTTCACGACGTACGCCTAAATCTTCTGGTAAAGCTACAATGCCCTTTTCACGCAGCTTATTTACTTCTTCTGGATTTGAACGTAAACCAACAGGTGTTACACCGGCAATTGCTTCAACAGCAGCCTTTCTTTCTTCCATGCTGTCGGTCTTGTAAAAATATGCAATACCTTCTTCAGTTACGATATGGGTGGTATCTTCTGAGTAAATCATAATTGGTACATTAGCCAACTTAGCTTCTTTTCTAACTTCTTCAGCATCCAAATGATCAACAAAGACAGGCTTTTTATTTGAACCAAAAGTTTCTACCATTTGTACAACCAACTTTTGTCCCTTAGCCAATGGATCATCATCAGGCTTTAAACTTTGCCAAGCTTGAGTTGAGTGACGACGACCTGTTGGGTTTGAACCCATGTTAGGTGCACCACCAAAACCAGACAGACGACCATTAGTAACAGTTGAAGAATTACCCCATTGATCAATTTGTAAAGTAGAACCAACAAACATATCAAGGGCATATTGACCAGCAACCTGGCCTAAAGCACGGTTAGAACGCATGGTGCCATCCTTACCAACAAAGAAAATATCAGGACGTGCAGCAATGTATTTTTCCATCCCGACTTCGCCACCAAATGAGTGGATTGATTGTACCCAGCCACTTTCAATTGCTGGAATCAAAGTTGGAGTTGGATTTAATTCCCAATTGCGACAAATCTTACCCTTAAGTCCTAATTGTTCACCGTAAGTAGGTAAAAGAAGTTCAATTGCGGAAGTGTTAAAACCAACACCGTGATTTAACGTTTGAACGTGGTGTTTAGCATAAATTCCCTTAATTGCCATCATACCCATCAAAATTTGCAATTCAGTAATTGCTTGTGGATCACGAGTAAATAATGGTTCCAATTGATATGGTTTGTCAGCTGGAATGATAACATCAACCCAGTCGCTAGGAATATCAACACGTGGCAACTTATCAACCACTTCATTTGCTTGAACGATGACAATACCATCGTGGAAAGCTGCAGCTTCAACAATCGTTGGCGTTTCTTCTGTATTAAAACCAGTGTAAAGATTACCTTCACGGTCAACCTTATCTGCAGCTACTAAAACAACGTTTGGAATTAAGTCAATGAACAAACGACCAAACAACTCAAGGTAAGTATGAATGTCACCAACAGTCATCGTACCATCAGCAATCATTTGTGATACACGAGTACTTTGTGGGCCAGCAAACGAGAAGTCCATCTTTGAAGCAATGCCTAAGTCAAAGATATCAAGATGTTCAGGACGTGAAATACTAGACATAATCATATGTAGATCATGAACACGTTCTGGATCAACCTTGGTTAAGGCATCTGACAAGAATGATGCTTGCTTTTGGTTATCTCCCTCAAGCACTACCTTGTCGCCTGGTTTAATCAAAGTATTCAACACTTCAACAACATCTTCAGTTTTAGCAAATTTGCCGTTCAATAATGAACTGGCACTTGCTAAACGTGTATTTTTCGCATCCCGATGAGTATGCCAATTCTTTTCTTCTACCATTATTTCTTCTCCCATTTATTAAATAAATAATCTGCATCATCAACCGACATTGTCGATAACGTAACCATATGCAATTGATCCGTCTTAGCTTTTAATAGTTTGGTAAAAGCTGTCCCAGGTGAAAATTCACAACTAGTATCTGGTTGATATTCAAGCGCAACCTGCATCATTGTTTCCCAGAGCACTGGATGAATCACATTGTTACCCAAATCGTAAGTAATATCCTGCAAATTCTTGACTGCATGGCCATTGTAGTTGGCTAGATATATGCAACTTGGTTTATGCAAAGCTAATTGAGTGATAAAAGCATTCAATTGATCTGCCGCCTTTTGCATCAACGGTGAATGAGACGGATTAGGGACATGAAGCAATTTTGCTTTCGATGCACCGTTTTCTTCAGCTAACTCTAAAACTTGCTTAATCGCACTAAGTTTTCCAGAAATGGTATTCTGCAGTTCTGAATTTTGATTAGAAATATAAACTGGATTAGTATCTGAGTGAATCTGGGCTACTAACTTTTCCACCTCTGAGCGGCTAAGGCCAACCACGACTCCCATACCGTAGCCTTTTGGATAACATTCTCGCATCAATTTAGCCCTAAGAGCTACTAACTTAAAAACATCCTCTTTACTAATGACGCCAGCTGCATAAGCTGCCGCAAATATTCCTAAAGAATGTCCAGCAACTAAAGTCGGTTGCCAACTCAACTTTTTTAATTGATCAACTTGGTCAATTTGCAAAAGTAAAATACTTAGCTGAATTTGCACAGAATCTTGATAGCCTTCAGCAGTATCTAACAATTTAACATTGGTCCATTTTTCCACTTGCTCTTTTAATCGAGGGTCAACTTGATCAAGCATCCCCGCATGTTGACCACCTTGACCTGGAAATAACCATAAGTTTCGCAAAATAATCACCTCTTTGGATCTCACATTTTTAGTTTAAAACGTTTGAATGCCAATTTATAATATATAAATAGAATAATACTTAACCAAATAGTTATGAATCGAGTGAACATAATGAATTTAACTACATTAAAATACTTTATTTCGGTTGCTTCTCTTGGATCAATTACCGAGGCAGCCCAAGAAGCTTATGTCAGTCAATCTGCCGTTAGCAAAACCATCAAACAGTTAGAGGAAGAAATCGGTGTAAAATTGTTTGATCGCGAAGGCAGAACAATTAAATTAAACCAACAAGGCAAACTATTTTATTCGTATGTTTCGGACAGCTTAAATTTGCTTGATCGCGGTATTAAAGCAGTTCAGGGGTCCAAAAATATTGATCAGAGCCCACTAAATGTTTTGTTTACTGTGGCTTCACCTTTAATTTCTAAAATAATTTTACGGATGCAAGAAGTCTTGCCTAATATCAGTTTAAATATTCATCAGAAAAATAATTTTGCCAAAGATCTAGAACAATTTGACTTTATTATTTCTACTGCCAAGATCCCTAACTTTAATAGCATCCCCATCACCACCGAAGAATTACTAATCGGCGCTAAAAAAGGCATCCTTCCTAACAAGGATTTTATTGAATTAAAAGATTTAGAAAAATATATCTTTGTTGGCCTTGATAAAGAAACCGAACTACAACAAACTATCGATCAATTTTTAATGGCTCACAAAATCAAACTAAATTATCAATATCAATCCGATGAACCAGCAACGGTGCGGCAATTAATTGCAAGCGGAATTGGAATCGGTTTTATCCCAGCCATTAGTTGGCAGGATTTTGAAACTAAAAATATCACTAAGGCTCATATTTATCCTGAAGCTCCTCGACGCACGATTTATTTAAATTCGCCTCATCATAATTTGACTGATACACAGCGTCTTTTTAGCAATGAAATTGCCAATGTTTTCTTGCAAGAAAGAGATGCCGCAACAAAATATTTATTAATTTAAGCCGTTGCTTTTTTCAAAAAATACCGTTAAATTAAACTTGAACTTCTTTTGGATCTCACAATTCAAAAGAAAAGAGAGATTTTTATGAAAAAATATCAGTTTGACAGCTCTAGTGCAGCTGATATTGGCGATTATTTGAAGGTTTTCGCCTGTACGGCTGTGATATCGCAGCCAATTATGTCGATGATCATGGGTGCCGGACAGCCCACTCATGTGCAAGATATTTTTGATGTTTTCTATAATTTAGTTAAATATACGGCACCAGCCTTTATCTTTGGTATTTTGTACACTACCATTCGAACTAATGATGAAAAAGGCAGCTTCTCATATGCCAAGCATATGCGGGCTAATTGGTCTAACCTTTTTTTGCCGACTATTTGGTGGACATTGATTTACCTTTTTGGGATGCCGTGGGTGCAACAAGTTAATCATTTTAATAGCATCGGTTCATTTTGCTGGCAATTTATTAACGGTAATGCGGCACCGCACCTTTGGTACAACACGATGATGCTGCAATTCATTATCCTAATGCCGCTATTTTGGGTGCTAAGCCGCTTCGTCGGCCATAACTTGACGCGCGGAATCTGGATTGCAATCATTACTTTTTTCCTCTACTTCGGCTGGCTATGGTTCTACGACTACTACATTTTCCACGGCGTGCATGAACATGATTGGTATCTGCTTGATCGCGTGTTCATTTCATTCTTTATCTACGGTGTTTATGGTGTACTAGCTTGGCAATTGCGAAGTTATTATAATCAATTAGTTACTAAGTTATGGTGGCTGATTTCAATTTTATTCATTGGATGCTTCATTTGGACTAATATTGAATTACAAAAATTTGGTCATCCTATCAACTTTAACAATGCTCCATATTACAAGCCATCAATGACCTTGTACTGTTTGACAGTTATTGCACTAATCTCCGCATTTTGCTTGCATCAAGTTAGAAAAAATTCACAGACTAGCTTAAATGTCTTTCACTTTTTAGCTACCTATGCTTATCGAGCATATTTATCCAATGTCTTTTGGAATCAACTAGTTTGGCGCGGCCTCAACATGCAATATCACGCAATCTATCATCCAGTCTTGACTTTGTTTGGCACATGGATTTTAACGTGGATCTTATCTTTCACTTCCGCATATTGCTTGCATGTTTGGTGGATGAAAGCTAAAAGTTTAATTTTAAGATAAAAAAGAAGTTACTCACACCGAGTAACTTTCTTTATTTAAATCTTGGATTTTGTATGATTTTATTTGAAGTTTACGATAATTAAGCTTTTTTAGCACTCTTTTGCTCTTCAGCAACAGCCTTATTATCAGCAATTTTGAAGAATGGGAACCAAATCAAAGTACTTAAGACTACTACAACCATAGCGATGATAAAGAATGGAATACCACCTGAGAAGAATGCTTGAACAACACCAGGCATAGTCCATGGTAATTGAATAAATGGGTTAACAGTAGCATGGAACAAATCAATCAATCCCCAACTTACCAAACCATTAATGATAGGTTCAAACAGCATTGGTAAGAAGAAAACAGGGTTTAACATAATTGGCATCCCGAATACCAATGGTTCATTAATATTGAACAATGCTGGTACTCCGGCCAATTTTAACATTTGTTTGTAGCGATCAGATTTTGCTCTAAACATAGAAATAATTAAACCGATTGTAGCACCCTGACCACCAAAAGCACTGTTTAAAATGACAGAAAGCATTGCCATGGTGACGTATGGCATTGGTTGACCAGCCTTAAATGCATTCTGGTTAACAATACCGTTAGCAATGATAATTGGCATTACAATACCATAAACCATGTTAGGGTGAATACCAAAGAACCATAAAACATTAGCCAAGGTGTAAATAGCAATAATACTAATTGGAGAAGCGGTAAATGTCTGAAGTGGTGTTTGAACCAATTTAGTAACACAATCAAAGATGTTACCAAATGCAGTATAACTAAATGCTCCTCTAATTAAAGTCATTAATACCAAAATAATTCCGGCAATTAATGATGGCTGAAGTGAAGCTGCAACATTAGGTGGAACACTGTCAGGTAATTTAATTACAATATTCTTTTTGTTAAGGAATACGTAAAGCATCCCAACAACCCAGCCAACAAGGATAGCAACAACCATACCAGATGAACCAAGGTAATTAGTACCAAAGGCTGTCACTTGAGTCAACTTAGCGTGCGGCCCAAAGGCCACGGCACAAGCGGTAATCATCGTCCCGATCCCCATCATGAAGCCGAGTTTTTCTTTAGGTACTTCAGCTAAGATAATGTTGTACATCAGCGGCAAGCCTATACCGGTACCGATTCCTTGCAAGGCTCGACCCACTAACAAAAGATCAAACCATGGAGTAACGATATCAATCAGCAAACCCACTATAAATAACGAAACTCCTAGAATAAAAATACTTTTAGTAGGAATTCGCAATCTAATCTGAGAACTAATCGGTACAATCGTCGCAATCACTAGCAACATCAAGGTGTTAACCCATTGAACTTGATCGGTAGTAAGCGCAAAATCTCTGGTCAAGATTGGAAAAGTAACTGTCGTTGCCGTTTCGTCAAGGATTCCCAAAAACTAGAGCATCCCTGCGGATAAAATCGCCATCACCAAACGTGGCGTAACTTTTTTAGTCATTGTTCATCTTCTTTTCTTTAACAGGCAAGCGAATAATCGTTTTTAAATTTTCCACCTTCGTGCGCTGAGGATTTGATAAGTAAATTTCATGATGACGCCGCTTATCCGAAAAATCTAATTTCAAATTATTTTCAGTAATAAATTGATGCATCTTGTCGATTGTAGCTGGCTCATCATCATAACTGCCATGATGCATGATTTGCACGCATTTTCCTTCAGTCAAAGTAAGTAATTTAACTGGTGAAAAATCCAACCCCTTCTTAACTGCAGCTTCTTTTTTAGTCCAAGTCAAAACATCATCTGTCACAAAATCAGGCATCCGAATGTAGGAAATGAAATTGAACTTTTCTTTGTGAGCATAATCAATACCTTCAACGCCATCTTGCCACCAAAAGCCTTCAAGCGGTGGAACCACGAAGTCGAAATAATCTTTAATCTGATGTGAGCCTTTTTTACTCATTTTAATTGTATAGGCTAGACTATACAACAATTGTAGATCCTGCTTGTATTCTCCGCCCTCTTGATTGGGATCACCTTGACCTTGAACAGCTAGATATTGCATCTGCGGAACATCAACCAATTCAGGCTTCTTGCCCGAACGATAGAATTTTTTTCTTCTTTTTTAAAATCGTAAGCCATATTCTGCCTCTATAGTTGATGAAATTTAACTGTCTTATTCTTAAGTGAAATTTTCTTCACTTCAAAGCCATAATCAGGCAGTTCTTTCTTATAACGTAAAAATGAATGGTCGATTGGTAGACCCGCTGCTTTTTAAACCTCATCAAATGAGAGCTAAAAGTCGCCAGTTTTGTTATTTTTAATATATTGCCATAATTGATCGTATTTACTCATATCTATATCTTCACTTTCTTTAAGCTAAATGTTCTAAATTATATTTTTCCACAAACTCTGCAAAAAATGGCAGTGCCAGTTGAACTACTCCTCTTTCAGGTGAAGTAATCAACTGATCATCTAGCAAGCGTGCGCGATATACTGAAATATAGTTAATCGGTTTATGCAAAATATCTTGCAATTGCTTTGTTGTCACCCAATTGGTTCCAGCTTTAATCATCGCATTAATAAAGTCACGATCGGTTTTAGAAATGTCCATATACATTCTTTCATAAGCATTTCTGAATAAATCTTTTTTAGTGGCCTCTATTGTCTGCTTTAAAACCTCCTCATCTAGCTGCAAATACTCTTGACTAAAACGCCAGGCATAGTAACCAATAGTTTGAAAAGCATAAGCGTAGCCTTTTACCGCACGACTCATTTCATCTAATACCATGAAGTCAATTTCACGTTTACCTTTAGTAAATGCCTTCTCATAGCTAGCGGTTATTGTTTCCTCATCTAACGGAGATAAGTAAATCCGATTGCTACGCAATAAAAAAGTAAGAGTATTATCATTCTGTACTTCAGAAATTCTGCTTGGTAATCCTGTCATTAATAATGAAATATCATATTCATCACCAATTAAAGTTTGATATTCTGATCCAAAGGCTCGCACATCATCACTAATTTCAATTTCATCAATGCCAATCAAAATAGATTTGCCTTGCTTTTTTAAGCGACTCAATAAAATAGAAATATATTCATCATAATCAATTTGCTGAGATTCTTGTAATGCTTGCCAGGTAATACCATTGCCCATAATATTTAAGCTTTTAACATTCTTTAATAAATCAACTAATGAAAGCCCTGCTGCTCGTTGAAGACCATGCATTAATTGGAATAATAGATTACCTTGCCCATTGTTTAAACGAATGAATATCCAATTGTCTAATTTCTCTAAAGACCTTTGAACATTTAAAAGAAAAACAGTTTTTCCCGATCCTCTCGTTCCATACACCAAAGACGTTTGATATTTAGCATCATGTGTTTGCAGTCCTGTCAAATAATCGGTTAATGCTTCTTGTTGATCAATGATAATTTTAGGAAAACGTCCAAAACTAGGCATAAACGGATTTAACATTTTTTCTTCCATAAGATTCCTTTTTATAGAGTTTTTATAATCAAAATTTACGTTTTATAGAGTTTTTATAATTATTATCTTTTATTTTATACTTCTTTTATAATTAACTCAATTTCTCACTCTGGCCAAAACAGATCATCTAAAGTCTTATCTAGTGCCTGACAAATTTTAATACACAAATTAACCGATGGATTGTAATTACCTTTTTCAATCGCCGAGATTGTCCGTCTTGAAACATCAACTTTCTTAGCTAATTGTTCCTGTGACCCATCCTTATCAGCTACCAATCAAAAAAGCCCGAAATTGTACCGCACTACAAATTTCAGGCTTTTTTTATTGGTTCTATGATAAATCCTGTTGATAGATTTCTATGATATTCTATCAATAGGATTTTTTGTATTAAAAAAGAGGCATAAGCCTCACTACATAAAATCCTTTGATACCACTCTTTAGAAATTAAGGTGTTTTGCTTATGTCCTCATACAATGATTGTATTAAATTTTCTCTGAATATTAAAGACCCACTGTTAGAATTCTTGGATATTTCAATTGGAAAGTATCGTAATCGCGATGCAAAGTTTTACCATGCAGTAGCTCATCTAGATCAATGTCTTAATTGTGGCTCAACTAATATCGTCCACAATGGTCATTTATATTCTAATGTGCGCTATCCTGCTTTAGATGCTAGCTTGCCTGTCTTTATCAGAGTAGCCAAGCAGCGAGTTATTTGTCGCGATTGTCATATGAATTCAATGGCTGAAACGGAATTAGTAGAAAAATACTGCTGTATCTCTAACGCCACTAAACGTAAAATTATTGGTTCTCTAACTGAAGATTGGTCCATGAAAAGCATTGCCAGACAAACTTCGACCTCAACCAACACTGTACAGCGCGTATTGGAGCGATACGGTTACTCTACCGTTGAAGATACCGATTGGCTGCCAGAATACTTAGCCTTTGATGAATTCAGAGGCGTTGGCAGACAGCTGCACTTTATCGCTATTGATGGTCATACTCATAAAATAGTTAAAGTGCTGCCTACCAGACTTAAGAAAGATATCATCAACTACTTCAAACGTTTTCCTCTTACGGTAAGAAACAAGGTCAAAACTGTAACTATGGATCTTAATTACTACTATGACATCATGGCTAAGGAGCTTTTTCCTAATGCTCAAGTAATTCTTGACCGTTTCCATATCGTTCAAATGCTCAATCGTTCTTTTAATTCTTGCCGTATTCAAGAAATGAAGAAGCACAAGAAAGGCGCCAAAGAATATAACCTGCTTAAATATTATTGGAAACTGTATCTCAAACCATTTGAGGATCTTGAAAAAGTAAAGCCGTACCATCAACCAAGGCTAAAGGATACTCTGACTCAGGAACAAGTTGTAGCTGATGGACTCAGACTAAGTCCCGAGCTTGAGAACACCTACAATCTTATGCAAGATATCAGTAAAGCTTTAAGAGACAGAGATACCGATAAGCTCAAGGATTTAATCAAAAGCAAAGATCACGTTGGCAACATGATGCATACCACGTTGAATACTTTCAAACGAAATCTTCATGATATTCTCAACGCTGCTAAGTTTGATGAATCTAACGGCTGTCTTGAAGGTACAAACCGCAAGATTAAACAAATTGAGCGTACTGCTTATGGCTACGCTAATTTTACTCATTTGATAACTAGAATTCAGTTAGAAGAAAAAGGTGCCATTATCAAAGAAAAAGCATCAAGCTGGTACATAGCAGCTTGATGCTTAATCCAATTATTAAATTATAGTTGACTTCTATCAACACGATTTGACAGAGAGCCATTTATTTTATTGCAAACCAAAAATTAATAGATTAGTTCCACCCACGTTCATTGAACCATCTTTTTTTAATTGTTTCAATGAACGTAAAACAAACTTTCTTTGATTACCATGCAACTTCTTAGCAGCCTTCATAGCAGCATTAAAGTCACGCTTGTTGTTTGCTTTCTTAAGACTAGTATTCAATCTATTAGCAATTCTCATAAGTGGCTTTTTCACATTCTTCATTGCAATACTATTTAAGTAATAGTATTGCAAACCAGATTGAGTAGTCCAACTAGAATATTTCTTATCCTTAGAAGCAACCAAATATACTGGTGCACCAGCACCGCGGCCCTTAACGTTAAGAACTTTTTCTATTCTAAACTTAACTTTTTGAACCTTAAATTCACACTATTTTGACATCATATTTACAAAAAAAATAAAGCTCAACAAAGGTTGAGCCATGCTTTGATCAATAATTAAGATATTCCACTTCTAATTATAAGCTAAAAATCAGCTAAACATACATATTAGTTAATTACAATTAAATCTCACTTCTCACTCACATAAACCTGATGACTTCGTGGAAACTCACGCTTAAAAGCCGCAGTGAAAGCATGCTTTGCTACATTATCATCAATCGCAAATGTATTAACAGAATTCTCATATCCCTGCTCAGTTAATTTCATTTGCTCACCATCAACTTCAACTGTTAATGAACGATCTTTCTTCTTAGTAAGCAACACCACACGTTTTGATTCTTTGCTTTTCAATAGCTGTTTTATTAATGACTTTACTTGTTTAACTGGTATCTCACGCATAATTTTCACCCAGCAACACTTTTGCTCTTCTTAAAACCGGTAACTCTCTGTCCGCAATTAATTTACCAATTTTAGTTTCCGCACATTTTTGATATTCTTTTTCAGCATCCCGATAACTCAACCTTAAAGTCGACAAATGAAAATCTTCTATTTCATCCTTAGTTAAATGTTTTTCACCAAAAGAAGTGACTTTGCAAAGATAATAATTATTAATATTATGGCGATGAATCAAATTATAGTAGTCACTAACTACGCCAATCTTCGTAATAATTTCAACTTCAGCACCTAATTCTTCTTCAAGCTCTCGCTTTAGCGCTGTTTCTAAATCTTCACCAGCTTCAACGCCACCACCTGAAGTTTCAATTAGCGTTGCCTTACCAAAGTCGTCATCACGTTTAGCTCTAACAAAATAATAATTTTCCTGGTCATCAAACACGATAGCTCGCACTATTTTACGATCATGATCAATATATTCTAATGGCCATTCAGTGTCTTTCAATTGGAGGTTTAATTCTTTCATAACTTTTTCTTTCTAGAAAAAAATAAAACTCAGCCAAAGCTGAGTTTTATTTTAATTGATAATCAAATGATTATTCTTCGTTCAATGATGAACGGTCGAATGAAGCATCCTTAAGTTCGTCATCGATAGTCTTGGTACCCATCCAAGAAATCATTTCCTTCATCTTGGCTGTAATTGCTTCTGCACCTGGCAATAACAACTTACGTGGGTCGTAACCCTTAGCCTTCTTGTCAAGGTCCTTTTCGTCTTCGATGTACTTACGAGTAGCTTCTTGGAATGCTAATTGGAATTCAGTGTTGATGTTGATCTTAGCAATACCAAGCTTAATAGCCTTCTTAACTTGGTCTTCAGGAATACCTGAACCACCGTGAAGTACAAGTGGAGTGTCAGGAACTGCTTCAGCAATTTCCTTAAGACGGTCGAAGTTTAAGCCCTTCCAGTCTGCTGGGTATACACCGTGGATGTTACCAATACCACAAGCAAGCTTGTCAACACCAGCTGCAACGAACTTCTTAGCATCTTCAACAGAAGCTAATTCACCGCCGCCTTGGTTTTCACCGATCTTACCAATTTCAGCTTCAACTGAAATACCACGTTCATGTGCTAACTTGATGATTTCCTTAGTCTTTTCCAAGTTTTCTTCAGTTGGAAGTGCGTGACCATCAAACATAACTGATGAGTAACCAAGAGCGATACATTCCTTAGCTGATTCAAAGTCACCGTGGTCCAAGTTTAAGATAACTGGAACTGAGATGTTCATTGAATCCATTTGGTCAGCTACCATGTCCTTAACGAACTTGTAACCACCCATGTACTTAGCAGCACCAGTTGATACTTGGATCAACAATGGAGTTCTAGTTTCTTCAGCAGCACGTAATTCTGCACGAGTCCATTCCAAGTTGTTAGTGTTGTAAGCACCTACAGCGTAATGGTTCTTACGAGCATCTTTAAAGATTTGATTACCGTTGTCAAAATAAGCCATTAAAAAATACCTCCTAAATATCTTACATGCATATTGTACCCTAATTCTGGAATTATGAACAATCTTTCACAGAATGTAAGCGTTATTTTCTTATTTTCATTGTTTTTCTCTTACATTTCTTTAGGAGCATTGACACCTAACAATCTAAGTGATTCCGTTAAAACGATTGATGTTGCTTGAACTAAGGCGAGACGAGCACCAATTTTATCGTCCTTGGTTAAAATCTTCACATTAGCATAGTACTTATTGAATTTTTTAGCTAAATCTAAGGCAAACTTAGCTATTACTGAAGGTTCAAACTTTTCGGCACTTCTAGCTACAATTCTTGGGAAATCTGCTAAATCTTTGGCTACGGCAAAAGCCCAGTCATCATCAAGAGCTAGATCAGTTTCGCTAGGATTTTCACCCATCGCAGCAGCCTTACGTAAGACGCTTTGTGCCCGAGCATTAGTGTATTGAACATAAGGACCAGTATCGCCTTCAAAACGCACAACTTCTTCTAGGTCAAAGTCAAAATTGTCTAAACGATCATTCTTCAAATCGTGGAAGACAACGGCACCAACACCAACATCATGAGCAACTTGATCTTGATCTGCTAAATCTGGATTCTTTTCTTGAATTTGTTTTTTAGCAAGTGAAACAGCACCCTTTAATACTTGATCGAGGAAGACAACGTTACCTTTTCTAGTAGATAACTTTTTACCGCCTTGAGTGATTAAACCAAACGGTACATGGTGAATCTCATCAGCCCAGTCATAACCCATCTTTTTCAAAACAGTCTTCAATTCAACAAAGTGTTGGGCTTGCTCGTTACCTACAACATAAAGCATCTTAACGAAGTTATATTCTTTCATTCTCCATTCAGCAGCGGCGAGGTCACGAGTTAAGTAAATTGAAGTACCATCAGATTTAACGATAATAGCAGGATTTTCACCTTCACCCATGTCAACAACTTGCGCACCACGTGATTCATGAAGAAGACCTTTTTCTTTTAATTCATCAATTACTGGTTGCATCTTATCGTTAAAGAAAGCTTCACCATTGTATGAATCAAAAGTTACGCCTAGTTCTTTATAAATTCGCTTGAAGTCTTTTAATGAAACCTCACGGAACCATTTCCATAGTTTAACTGCTTCTGGATCCCCGTCTTCAAGTTTCTTGAACCATTCACGACCTTCATTATCAAGTTCGGGATTTTTCTCAGCTTCTTGGTGGAACTTTACATAGTAGTGGAAAAGATTCATAATCGGATCTTTTTTAACGTCTTCTTCATTACCCCAGTGCTTGTAGGCAGCAATCAACTTACCAAATTGAGTACCATAGTCACCTAAGTAATTGATTTTAATAGGAGTATAGCCAACCTTCTCCATTGTCTTAGCAATTGAATTACCAATTACAGTTGAACGAAGGTGGCCCATTGACATTGGCTTAGCAATGTTAGGGCTAGACATATCAATTGGCACATTTCCTTCACCAATCTTTTGATCACCGTAATGTTCTTTTTCAGTCAAAACATCCTTCAAAGTCGATGAAACTAATTTTTCATGATCAATCGCAAAGTTAACGTAAGGACCGACTGCTTGGATATTAGCGAAATTATCACTTGATAAGTTATCCGCAATATTTTTAGCAATTTCTGCAGGATTTTTGTGCAAAGTCTTAGCCAAAATAAATGCTGGAAAAGCATAGTCTCCCATCTTAGCATTTTTAGGGCGTTCAATTAATGCAGCAATTTTTTCTTTAGGTAAATCAACTTGACTAGCAACCAAGTCAACTACTTCATTCTTAAAGTCCATCTTATTCCTCTCTTCTAAATAAAAAAGTCTCCTTCTACAAATGTAGAAAGAGACGAGTTAAAAACCCGCGGTACCACTCAGATTGATACAAAGTATCCGCTTATTTAAATTCTTGATTTTATCAGTCAAACACGCCTTCATTATCTTCTAGTATCTATCTTGCACCAACATAGACTCGCTTAAAAAGAAAATAACTACTACTTTTGACTTCTTGGCAAACATGATTATAGCAGGAAAAAACGGCTTCTGCCACTAATTTGGTTAAAAAAGCCATTCTTGAGTTGGATTAAAATCTTGAACGCTTTGAACAAAGTTTTTTACTGCAATTTTTTAAAAAACGTTGCTTAAAAAGCAACGTTCTTGTTAATTATTTTTAATGACTACCTTCGTACCATCTGGGATGTGATCCATAATCCACTTAGAATCAGGTACACTCAAACGGATACAACCATGTGAACCTTGAGTTCTTCCCAATTTGACTGCTTCTTTTAAGTTATAGCTATAATCAGCTTTAGTTGGCACAGAGTGGAACAAGTACACGTTATCAGGACTCCAACTAGTCCAATTATTAGCTCCTTCACCTAAGTTATAATTGAAAAAGCTGTCTCCACGACCATTTTGGATCCTAAAAGTTCCAGTTGGGGTCAATGACTTGCCCTTCTTATAGATTCCACCAGTTGATAACATGGTATACAAAACCTTGCCTTTTCTTAACAAATAGGTCCGGTTTCCTTTTAATGATACCCGCAAAGTCAAATCCTTTTCATACGGCTTAATCTTAGGATATTTTTTAGGCTCACTCTTTTTCTTCCAAGTGCCTGCCTTGCGCAAGTCCTTAGGATCGCTATATGGTCGATATAAAGCACCATTATCTACTTTTTTAGCTTGTTTTTTCTTAATTTTATTTATTTTCTTAGTTTTGGCCTTAGTCTGCGTTGTAGCAGCTTCTTGTGAGACATCAGACTTAGGTGCGCATACCTTAGCTAAGCCGATAATTGCACCAAAAGCTAGAACGATACTAGTTACGCCGATAATAATGTTTTTTTTCATAAATATGTTAATCTTCTTTTTTATTAATATTTAACTCAATTATATTATGCTTTTTCGTCTTTGAAGCGTTAAAAAACATCCCTCAACTAGGGATGCATTTATTTACTATTAGAATTTTAACATGTTTATGCCAATTCTGAATACTTTTTCATCAATTTAGGCAATACTTTAGAAAGTTCCGTTGGTCGTACCACATAATTATCTTTGGCAAGCAAGTCACCTGCTAAAGAATGAAGATAGACAGCAGCTTGAACGGTTTCAACGCCTGGGCCAAATTGAGCAACCATCCCACCGATGATTCCTGCTAAAGTATCACCCATTCCACCAGTGGCCATGCCTGGATTGCCAATTGGATTAACAAAAATTTGACCAGTCCCATTATAAACATGAGTATGATTCGATTTGAGTACTAAAAGCGCATTAGTATCTGGAATCAATTGGTTTAAAGCATCAATATTGGCACTATCTGTTTGAAACGGAATACGAATTTGACTCAATCGTTGCCATTCCATTTGATGCGGCGTCAAGATTAAGTGGCCAGCATTAGTTGGCAATAAGTTCTTATCCTGACTAATTAAATCAAGAGCACTGGCATCTAAGACAACGGTTTGTTTTTCTGAAGTACATCTTCGCAAGATAACTAAAATTTGCTTAGCGAGATCACTCATGCCTAATCCTGGCCCGCAAACTACAACATCCATATTTTTGATTAAATCTGCTAACTTAGCATCGCGCCAGTTGATAAACATTGCTTCAGGCACTCGTGCATGTAGCGGTGCTAAATTCAAAGGGTGTGTTGCAACAGCAGTCAAACCTGTGCCAGCATTAATAGCGCCTTCGGTAGACATAATAATAGCGCCACCATAGTTCTCACTACCACCGATCAAGAGTACACGACCGTAATCGCCTTTATGTGTATCGCTTTCTCTTTCTTTAATTACCTTTTTCAAGATATCTTCAGAAATTTCAGTCATATTTATCTTCCTCCGAAAATCCAGCGCCAAATTCTGACAAAAAAGTTCACCTTGTTATTAGCTGACAATGCCTTAGCCTTGACGTTCATCCCATTAGGATTAGACAATGAAACAATCTTTTCATTACCAGATTTAAATTGATAATCACCAACTGTTTGATCTTTCTTAATTGGTGCTTCTACAGATTTTTTATTCAATGATGCCACTAAAGTTTTGCCATCAGCTGGATCCCAGATAGTAGTCTTGTTCTTTAGACCCAAGTTAGTTGTTGCGTTATCACCATCAGTTACCTTAATAGTTTTGGCACCATTCATTTGGCTACCAGCAGTCATTGTTACAGGACGATACTTGGTAAAAACATAATTCATTAACTTTTTAGTTTGTTCAAATCTAGCTGGATCCGTTCCGTCACGGTGACGTGCGCCCATTACTACAGTCAGTAAACGAGCACCATTGTGTTGTACAGTTCCGATAAAACAAGCCCCTGCAGCATCAGTAGTCCCCGTCTTTAAGCCATCAACTGGATAAGCTTGATCATATTGAGAAAGCCCCTTTAACATCCAGTTAAAGTTAGCCATCTTAGTTACGTGACCAGCATCTTTAAAGTTTAAGTGAGCTAAGCGTGTAGTTTCTAATACTTCTGGGAATGCCGAGATTAATTTTTGACCGACAATAGCCATATCCTTAGCTGACATCGTATTTTCAGCATTTTTATTTACACCAGGATATGCATCTTTACCCAAATTGCCATTAGGTAAACCACAAGCAGTATAAATCTTGGCATCTTCAATCCCCCACTTTTTTACTTGAGCTCGCATTTGATCGATAAATGCCTTTTGTGATCCAGCAATTGTTTGACCAAGCAGCATAGCAGCACCATTAGCTGATTCAATTAAGGTTGCTTGATAAAGTTGTCTTATCGTATACGAATGTCCTAGTTTTAATGGTACATTCGAATATTCTGCATTGTTGGCGACTTTAACGATTGGAGCGGTTGGTTTGACCTTTTGATCCCATGAAAGCTTATGATTTTTAATTGCCTGTAAAGTTAAATAAACAGTCACTAATTTGGTCATCGAAGCAATTGGTAAAGTTTGAGCCGCATTTTTGGCATATAAAATTTGACCTGAATCACTATCAATCGCAATGGCTGACTTTACATTCAGCTTAACTTGATCTGCTTGATAACTGCTAGTTGTATCTGCGTTAACAGGCGTAGTCGCAAAAACTGCACCGCACGAAAAGATTGATACAGCTGCAACAGTTGTAATTGCTACACGTTTTATTTTTTTACTAAAAAACATGAAATCCATCCTTTTGTATAATTAAAGTATTTTATGCTTACATTTTACCAAATATTTGGTATTATTATTCATGTAGCTAATAAAAATGCCCGCTTGGCGGAATTGGCAGACGCGCAGCGTTCAGGTCGCTGTTTAGGTGACTAAGTGAAGGTTCGAATCCTTTAGCGGGCATCATAATTATGTGTAAGTGTTGAGAGATCAACACTTTTTTTATTTTTTAATAATAGAATTTATAGCTCTTAATTTTATTAATCTCTGCTGTATAATACACATTGAAGGACATCAAATTTAGAAATGAGTTGATTACTATGAAAAAGAGACTTACTAAATCACAAAACAAAATTTTAGCTGGCGTTTTGGGCGGAATCGCCAATTACTTCGATCTTGACCCAGCTTGGGTAAGAATCATCGGTGCCGCCTTAATTTTATTCACTGGTATCTTCCCTGGTATTGCTTTATATATCATCGCTGCAATGGTCATGCCAGAACCTGGCCAAATTGCACCTAAAGCCGAAAAACACACTACTGATTATCAAACTGGTCGTCCTAATACAATGAACGGTGATTTTACCAAGTCAGATGATTCTAGTTCAGATTCTGACGAAAAAAAGACGACAACCAAGAATAAATGAATGCTATAATGTAGGTCCTTGGCAGGGGCACAAAGTTGATTTCTTCGGGAATCAACTTTTTTCTCTCGCTTTCATGAAATCGCTTCCATTTCACTAGATTATGTGCTACAGTAAAAGCGTAAAGAATAAACGTGATTAGAAAAGATAAATCTCAATATTTATCTCTAAGATGAGGAGATGGAGAATCATGATTGCTTCTATCGGTATTACATTCTTAGCACTTGAACTAATCGGGGTCTTTGTTTTAACGGCGATTACGCCTGACTAATTCTTAAATTTTAAGTAGCACTCCTAAAATTATTAGTAATGGATTGGCACGCAGGATCAAACGCACTAAAAAAGCCACTATAGATCATAATTTTGATCTGTAGTGACTTTTATTTTTAGTCATGGATGTGAAATTTTACTAAAATACTTTCAATTTTGCTACCAAGAATCTTTTGTGCTAAATCTGTCTTCAAGGTGACGAAACCATAAAAGATCACGCCCACTCCCACAGAAAAGATTACCAGGGATAATGCCGGAATTCTTCGCTCTGGACTCAAGAACTTACCTAAGCCTATTTCGACTAATTTTACAATCAGGAACATCCCGATTGAAAATGCGGTAACTCCCATTAGCCTACGACTAGTTCGATTCAAATTGAAATTATATTGAACTTCCAAATGCTTCAGTGATAGGAATACAATGACCAACAAACCCAAGTTAGTCGCAACTAGCGGACCGTAGATCTTGAATAAAAAGATCATCGGATATTGTAAAATTCCCTTCAGAATCAAGCCTAAGATCAAATATTTAATCGCTAAGCCATTTTCTGATAAACCCTGCAAAATTGCCATTAATACCGTAAACAAACCTAAGCTAATCGCCGTAAATGCAGATATATATAAGACATTGCTGCCTAATGGATCTGGTCCGTAAAAAATCGTGTACATTGGTTTACTAATTGCCGCCATCCCAAAGGCAGCTGGAATCATGACAAACAAGAACAAGTCCATCGTATTGGCAATCTGACTTGAAATACTCTTGTAGTCTCCTCTAGTATGCGCAGCCGATAGTAACGGAATAGCTGTTACCGCCATAGCACTAGCTAATGAGACGATGATCATAATTAATTTATTGGCATTCAAGCCAAATAAAGCGTACCAATCTTCGATTGTATCTGAGCTTGCATGAACTAAGCTAGCAATCATAGGGTGGAATGTGTATTGATCAACCAATGAGAACAAGGTAATTCCCGAATCAATAATGATAAATGGAATTGCTTGAGCAATAATTTCACCAAATAAATCAGTGGTTGAAACTCGCAAACGATTATTTGAATGGGCCACCAAGTAGTCCAGTCGCTCTCTTCTGGAAAGCAAAAACCAAACTAGCAATCCAATTCCAAAAAGTGCCCCAACAGCGGCAGCCAAATTAGATTGAATAACTGCATGAACGTAGGAACCGTGCTGCATTTGCATAATCACAAATGCGGTTAACAGCATCCAGACTACCCGCGCAAACTGCTCCACAAATTGTGACATCGCACTCGGCATCATGTCGGCATATCCCTGGAAGTAACCCCGCATGATACTTAAGATCGGAATAATTAAAATCGCATAAGACAAGCTCCGCATAACCGCAACTTGCCTCGGATCACTCTGACTACCATTAGACGCTAGTAGCGGCGAAGCAAAATACATAATTGCCGCCGAGACGATGCCTAAAATAGTCATCAAAATTAAACCTTTACGGAATAATTTTCGTCCAATGCCGTATTCATTTAAGGCATTATATTTGGCAACCTGCTTAGCAATCGCTCCTGGAATTCCTGCCGTTGAAATTAGAATAAAAATCGTGTAGATATTATAACTTCGTGCAGTTAAGGCATTTGCAATATTTCCGTAGGGTCCCATCCAGGCATACCACGGAATAATATACAAAGCACCCAAAATTCTTGAGGCAATCGAGCCAAAGGTCATCCAAGCAGACCCTTTTAGAAAAGTATTTTGTGTATCTTTGCTATTTAAGTTGTTTTCTTCTTCCATGAAATTTTTCCCAATATAAGTATTAACTAATTAATTGTCACGCAATTTGAACAATAAAGTAAAGTTCTACTGTTCTTTTAGGAAAAATTTAACTTATTTAGCAACGATATTAACGATCTTGTTTGGAACAACAATAACTTTTTTGACGTCTTTACCTTCTAAGAACTTCTTGACGTGTTCGATTTCCATTGCTTGTTTTTGGAGATCATCACGATCTGCATCCTTAGGAGCTTGGAACTTACCGCGAAGCTTACCATTAACTTGAACCATAATTTCAACTGTTGATTCAACTAATTTGGCAGGATCATATTCTGGCCATTTAGCATATGCAATAGATTCATCATGACCAAATACTGACCAGATTTCTTCCATCATGTGAGGTGCAACAGGAGCAAGAAGTTGTACAAATCCTTCCGCATATTCACGTGGAATAGTCTTAGCTTTTTGAGCTGCATTCATAAAGACCATCATTTGACTAATTGCAGTATTAAAGTGTAAAGCTTCAAAGTCTTCTGTAACCTTTTTGACAGTCTCAGCATATACCTTATCAAGTTCGCCATCATTTTCGTCAACAATTTTTTCTTGAGGGATTGCCTTTAGGTCAAGATCGTTAACAAATAAGCGCCATACACGATCTAAGAATTTCTTAGTAGATGCAGGACCATTATCATCCCAATCAATTGAAGCATCTAATGGACCCATGAACATTTCGTACATTCTAAGTGAATCTGCACCATATTCATCGATTACTTCATCAGGATTAACAACATTTCCTTTAGACTTAGACATCTTTTCATGATTCTTTAAAATCAAACCTTGATTATAAAGCTTTTGGAATGGCTCTTTAGTTGGTACAACACCCAAGTCATAAAGAACCTTGTGCCAAAATCTAGCATAGAGTAAGTGACGAACAGCGTGCTCTGCCCCACCAATGTAAAGGTCAACCGGAAGCCATTTCTTCAAAAGATCATAGTCAGCTAATTCTTTGTCATTATGTGGATCAACATAACGCAAGTAGTACCAACTTGAACCAGCCCAGTTAGGCATAGTATTGGTTTCACGCTTACCCTTACGCCCATTTTCATCAACTACATTTACCCAATCAGTTAGGTTAGCAAGTGGGCTTTCCGGGGTACCTGATGGCTTAATATCAGTTGCATGTGGCAAACGAAGTGGTAATTGATCTTCTGGAACTAATGAAGTAGTACCATCTTCCCAGTGAATAACTGGAATTGGTTCACCCCAGTAACGTTGACGGCTGAAGTCCCAGTCACGCAATTTGTAGTTGACCTTCTTCTTACCGCAGTTATGGTCTTCAAGCCATTCAATCATGCGCTTTTTAGCTTCTTCATTGTCTAAGCCATCTAAAAATTCTGAGTTAATGTGCTTGCCATTGTCAGTGAAAGCTTCCTTTTCAATATTGCCGCCTTCAATAACTGGATTGATTGGCAAACCAAACTTAGTTGCAAAAGCGTAATCACGATCATCATGGGCTGGAACAGCCATTACAGCACCAGTGCCGTAACTTGCTAAAACGTAGTCAGAAATCCAAATTGGAACTTCTTTACCATTTACTGGGTTAATTGCATAAGCCCCAGTGAAGACACCAGTTTTATCCTTATTAAGATCAGTTCTTTCAAGGTCAGATTTTGATTCAATCTTCTTAATATAAGCATCAACTGCTTCTTTTTGTTCAGGGGTCGTAATTTCTTGCACTAATTTACTTTCTGGAGCAAGAACAGTGTAAGAACAACCAAACAAAGTATCTGGACGAGTGGTAAAGACATCAAAAGTCTTGTCACTATCCTTTACCTTAAAAGTAACTTGTGCACCTTCAGAACGACCGATCCAGTTACGCTGCATTTCCTTAACTGGTTCTGGCCAATCCAAATCATCAAGGTCTTCTAATAAGCGATCGGCATATGCAGTCATCTTAAGCATCCATTGACGCATATTCTTACGATATACTGGGTAGCCACCACGTTCAGTTTTACCATCGATAACTTCTTCATTAGCCACAACAGTACCTAAGTCTGGTGACCAGTTAACAGGAACTTCAGCTTCATATGCCAAGCCCTTTTTATACATTTGTTCAAAAACCCATTGCGTCCACTTGTAGTAATTTGGATCTGAAGTGGTTACTTCACGGTCCCAATCATATGAGAAGCCCAACTTGTTCAATTGACGCTTAAAGTTAGCAATGTTGTTCTTAGTAACAACTTCTGGATCTTCACCAGTCTTCAATGCATATTGTTCAGTTGGTAAACCAAATGCATCCCAGCCCATTGGGTGAAGCACATTATAGCCTTGTGCACGCTTCATTCTTGAAACGATATCAGTTGCAGTATATCCTTCTGGGTGACCTACATGAAGTCCCTTACCAGATGGGAATGGGAACATATCCAATGCATAATAATTCTTCTTATCAGGATCAGTGCCTGTCTTAAAAGTATCATGCTTTGCCCAATAATCTTGCCATTTCTTTTCAACTACTTTGTGGTTATACAAAATAATTCTCCTTTACTATTAAAAAACGCCCTATGAAAAAATCATAGGACGAATCATCGCGGTACCACCTAAGTTTCACAATTTGTGACACTTAATTGCTCCTTAACGCGGATGGCAACGCTAGGTTTCTTCAACACGAGACGAGTTCACAATCCTATTTTAAGACTTCACAGCAGCCGGTCTCTCTCTGAAAAAATATTCTTGTTACTACTTCTCGACCTTTATTTTCTTATAGATAATGATTATAATTTACCACAAATACTAAAAAATACAAGAGGGGAGTACTTTTTTGATTAATACGAAACGACCACCTAAGGACACCTTAATACCTGGTATCTGCTTCGTGGTTATTTATGCTGTCTGGGCCGCACTTGTTTCATCCGGCTCACAATTTATTCACAATTTTGATAATGCTGTGGTCAATATTGTTTGCAACAATAATCCAGCTAATGTCGCTTTTGCTAAAGATTTTACTAATCTCGGCAATACAAGCGTGATCACAATTGAAACAATCATTGTTTTCATAGTTTTACTGATCTTTAAGCAATATGCATACGCTTGGTTTACCGCTGGTGTCATGATCTGTGCTAATGGCTATAATTGGATTATCAAACACGCAGTAATGCGGCAGCGTCCAACGGTCAAGCACTTAGTTTATGCGGATGGTTATAGTTTTCCATCGGGGCACTCAGTTGGTAGCGCGGCGCTATTTGGTGTTTTGATTATCCTAACCATTCTTTTAGTGAGAAGCAAATTCTGGAAGACTTTATTGATTATTATTTGGGCTTTATTCCCACTGATGATTGGTTACACCAGAATTTTCGTCCACGTGCACTATCCATCTGATGTATTCGGCGGTTGGATTGAAGGAATTACCTTTGTACTGCTTGGTTATTCCTTCCTCTATCACTTCTACATTGAGCCGAAGATGATCGACATGAAACGAAAACAATAGAAATCAAAGCAATTTAAAAGGCATCGCATGATGCCTTTTTCTTTATCCTATTTTTGCTTGTAAATGCGTCGTTTGAAAAATTGAAATTAGGTTTTCTAACGCTAGCGACTTTTCCCCGCTTTTGCTAGCAATGAAAAAGACAACATCCATTAACTTTCGATCTAGTGGCAACAAGTTAATTGGCGTTTGTTCCATTCTTCTGATAATACTTGCCGAAGAAATGGTAATACCCACGCCGTGAATTGCCAAGTTAGTTGCAGTAATAATACTATTAGACTCCATCACAATATTTTTTTCGAGTCTTAATCTCTGAAATAAGCCATTAACTTGATGCCGGATAGCTGAACCAGGTGAACTCAACACTAAAGGCTCCTGCAGTACCTCTTTTAGATCAAGTTCATCCGAATTTAAGATAAACTTTCCTGCTTGGTAATATGGTGAGGCTGGCGAAATCACTACGTAATAGCGTTCCTCGCCACCCACAACCACATCTAAACTCGAGTCAAGTGCTTCTGGCGTCTGACCAATATAACAATCCAGCTCGCCATTAAGCAGTCTTCTTTCATTTTCTCTGGGGAAATTTTCAAATAGCTGAATCTTGACGTTGGGGTTTTCTTGCAAAAATTGCGGCAAAATTTCTGGCAATAAATATGTACCTAAGCTCTCCAAAATGCCGATTTTAATTATCTGTTGGTCAGGATGAGTATATGCCTCCAGCTTGCGCCCTAATTGCTGCTTATTATATGAAACATTCTCCAAATATTGATAGTAAATTAGACCTGCAGGAGTTAACGTATAGGGTCTCTCATCTCGGTTGATGATCTTAGTGCCTAATTTTTTCTCAATTTGTCCAATTAGCTGCGTTAAATAAGGCTGGGAAATATATAATTCTTTAGCTGCTCTGGTAAAGTTACTCTCTTTTAGCAGAACATCTAAAAAATGTTGTAATTCTTCAGGATTATTCATGATCAAGCCCCCGTTATCTAAAAAATGATAGCTTCACAGCTATCATTATATCTTATCGACTAGGCGTTTTTCACAAAGTCTGCTAGTTCTTCTGTGTTCATGACGTGTTGCCTCCATTCTTCGGTTCTACGATAATTGTTCATCGACTTTTTAATTCGACTGACGAGTTTTCCATTTGAAGTTGGCTTGCCTTCAATCATGCGATAAAGGTCATCAAGCTCAGGTCTGATCTCGCCTTTTGTTCCCTTTGTGTTTAAATATATTAACGCAGAATCGTCATTTAATTCAACTGATGGGTCTTCCTTAGCAGTATAAACAAAAGTATATCGCTTCAAGCCTTTTCCTTTGGGATCAAACGGCAGAATAAAAATTACATATGCAGCGTGCAGCTCGCCATATTCTTGTTTTCGTCGTAAAAAGCCATCTTCCATCATCTTGAACAGGTATTGCCTGGCTCGTTTATCCATGTCTGCTTTATGCGCGACCTGCATTTCCACATTGTAACGCCTGCCTCTGCTATCCGTAATCAGGACATCAAGAATCGAAACTTTATCTTCTTGGTGTGGCATAAAATGGCGAAACTTCACACTTTAGTCCTAATACATTCATTACTACAATCATGATAGAATTAAAACAGTACTAAAAAACCATACTCCGATAGAATATCGAAATATGGTTTTAAATAAAGCAGTTCAATAATATGTCCCAAATTTGGGGTTCATATCAAATCAAACTGAAGTGATTTTTTATTCTCTTTTATTTTCAATTTTAGTGATAGAAGTCAAATTGACCAATCGCCATTGTTTCTTTAATACCACCAGTTTCAAGAACCGACTTATCAATGGTAATCTTCTTAAGAGTTGCTGCAAAGTATCCTTTAAAAGCATGCCCCATTGCCAATCCTGCGGCTTCTGAATTACCCAAGTTAACTACTACACCTAAGTCATGGTAAGCATATTTATCCGGTCTAGTTTGACCCATAATTCTGCTCTTAATATCTTTTGCAGCGTAGTTAGCCATTGAAAGAGCCAATTGACCAGTGTTAGGATATGGCCATTTCTTACCAGGAACCATGACGCTTGAAACATCGCCTAAGACGTAGATATCATCACTTTCTGGCGCGGTTAAATGATCACCAACCATGACCCGACCACGACGGTTCTTAAATCCAGATGCCTCAATTACTGGACTGCCACTAAAGCCCATCATCCAGATTCTAGTACCTGCCTTAATTTCTTGCAGCTCAGCATTGTCTTTTTCATTAGCCATTTTATACAAAACCGAGGTAGAGGTTACTTCATTAACATAAGCTGGCTTAATAATTTCGACTTTATTTTTCTTAATTGTGTTTAAAGCGTAATCAAGCAATTTACCTTGGAACATTGGCAAAAGACGTGGCGAACCATCAATCATTCTGATGGTAATTTCATCTGGTTGGACGCCAGCCATTTGAGCTAGTTCTGGGCGAACCTTGGCAATGGCATTTCCTAATTCAATTGCTTGAAAACCTGCCCCACAAATTACTACTGACAGGTGTTTAGAATCATGGTCTTGGCGATAAGCCTTCATTTCGGCATAAAGGTGGTCGCGAATAGCTTCAGCTTGTTTTACATTGCTCATTGGCAAAGCATTTTCGGTTACACCTTTAATGCCCATATTGCTCAAGGTAAAGCCTAAGCCAACAACACAATAGTCATATTTAAGTGGAGCATGATCCTTTAACTCAACTGTTTTATCAGCAATATTAACTTTTTCAACTTCATCCGTAATCAAAGTAGTCATCTTCGGATTAATTACATCATTAATTTCATATGACATCCCAGTGTAGGGAATTTCACCAGTAGCCACTTCATATAAGCGAATTGTTTCGTAGTGGTATGGATTACGGTCAACTAAGATAATCTTAACTTGTTCACGCAACTTCTTTTGCAAAGCGACAACTGTTTTCAAGCCGGCAAAACCAGCACCTAAAACTACAACTGTTTTCATAATTTTCAACCTCTCTAAAATAGAATTCCTAAAAAGTAAGTTATTAAGTAAGTCAGTGAACCAACTAGCAACGTTTTTACTCCTGTGATAAATGTCTCTGTCTTAACTTGTTTACCAATTAAGATCTTGTTCTGCTTATAAACGAACGGTACAATTATTACTGTTAACCAAACCGTCTTAGGAGCAATTCCCAAGAACGGTAGGAGGAAGATTACCAAAAATGCTAAAATATTTTTGACACTAAAAGCAATCAAGCCACCTTTTTTACCAATAAAGTGAATAATTGTGGTGCGGTGATTATCCTCGTCCTCTTGGGCATCGCATAAGTTATTAGCTAGCATTAAATTAGAAATCCATAATTCATCAGCTAAAGCTAATAAGAAGATACGACCGATTGTGATCCAGTTCCAATCAAAAGCTTGAAAACTATTGATATAAACACTGAGCAGGACAATCATGAAGCCCATTGTGAAACCAGAGAACAATTCACCTAGTGGCAAGCTAGAAATAGGATGCGGACCAAATGAATATAAATAACCAACCATAAAACAGAACAAGCCCATCCACAATACAGGCAAGCCTACTTTAGCGACTAGATACAAACCTAATAAAATTGCAATAAGACTAAAGGAAATAATTAATCCCAGAACTAAATTAGGTGAAATATTTTCTCGCCCGATAATGTTAGTCTTCTCTTGGTAATTCTTGCTATCTGCGTGATAATAATCACAGTAGTTATCAAACATATCTACTACCATGTTAAATAGTAGCATTGCAATGAAGAAGACTAGGGCAAATCCCCAGTTAACCTGGTGATAATAATACACGCTGTAGCACATCCCTAAGAAAAAGGGAATGACACTAGCGGTTTTTGCTTTAATCTCAATTAATTCTAAAAATACACTTAATGACATCGATCCACATCCTTTCAAAGGATCACTATTCTGTTAACTCTATTATAAGGAAATCTATCATGAATAACTCTCAACCTTGGCAAAAATATCCACTTATTCGTAAACCGCTTGAAGAAGTTAATCAATTAATTCAGGCAACCATCCGCACTCCATATTCAGACTTGCAAGATGCACTCCTTGAAATGGCTAGTAACGGTGGTAAATATTTACGGCCTAGTTTACTAATTTTGTCAGCTCAAATTGCTAGCAAAAAAGAAACTGTATCAAAACAAATTATTCAACTTGCCTCATCAATCGAAATTTTGCATATGGCCTCATTAATTCATGATGATATCATTGACGATTCTGACGAGCGCCGCGGTAAAATTAGCATCCAAGCCCGTTTTGGCAAAGACACCGCAGTTTACGCTGGCGACTTGCTTTTTACGCACTTTTTTGACCTAATTTTGAACGCCATTTCCGAACAAGATTACATGATCAAAAATGCTCACACAATGCACCATTTACTTGCTGGTGAATTAGGCCAAATGGCTGAACGTTTTAACCTAAGCCAAGATTTCAACGACTACTTAACTAATGTTAAAGGAAAGACAGCTGCACTTTTTCGTTTAGCTGCCGAAGAAGGGAGTCATTTTGGCAATGGAGATGAGCAAACTACTCAAGCTTTAGCCTCCTTTGGTGAAAACTTAGGCATTGCTTTTCAAATTGTTGACGACATTCTTGATTACACTGGCGGTAAGCACCTGAACAAGCCAACGCTAGAAGATTTGACTACCGGCGTCTACTCTCTACCTATTCTGCTAGCTCTTAGCAAAAAGGAATTACGAGAGCAATTAGTACCGCTACTTGAAAAAAAGCGACAAATGAGCAAAAACGATATCGAACAAATCCAAAAGATTTTGCTAAACAGCTCAGTCATTGAAGAAACTCATGCCTTAGCTGAACAATATACTAATCGGGCATTAGCTAACTTAGCCCAACTGCCGCAAACTAATGCGACCGTCTTGCTCAAAAAGATGACGCGTAAATTAGTCAATCGAACGCTTTAATCTTTGCGTCCTACATGAATCGCACCTGCACCGTAAGTTAACTTAGTAACCGCTACTCGAGTAAAACCATTTTGCTCAAGTAGCTTTTTTAATTGCTCAGCCGAGAGAAATTCTTTACTTGTTTTTGACAAATACTGGTAGTCCTTGATATTACCGTGTGTCAACTTAGCAAAATACGGAAAAATTTTAAAATAAGCTTGCCAGCCAAATTTAACTAATGCATTAGTGGGCTGAGACATTTCTAAAACAGCAAATTGTCTGCCCGGCTTAAGTACGCGGTAGCTTTCCTGAATCGTCTTAACAGCGTCAGGGACATTACGCAGACCAAAACAAATAGTTACACAATCAAAGCTATTGGCCGCAAAAGGTAAATTCATTGCATCCCCTGCAATCAACTTTATCTTGGACTGCAGCTGCTTTTGACGAATCTTTTTTTGGGCAATCTTCAACATCTCCTGGTTAAAATCTAGACCAGTCACTAATTTAGCTTTTTTAGCCAAATCAATAGTTGAATCAGCGCTACCACAACACAAATCTAAGCAAATAGAATTTTTATTTAAATCTAACTGCCGTAAAAATTTCTTACGCCAACTCTTTTGAATCCCTAAACTAACAATATTATTCATCAAATCATACTTAGGCGCGACCCTAGTAAATAGGTCATGCACATCTTGTTCTGGCACTTTATTCGTTAGCATAATGAACCTCTATAATCCTAAATCAGCCTTTTTCAATTCACGATAACGCGGCTCTGTCTGCCATAATTTTTCCGGTGTACCCTGCATATTAATTTGTCCATCTTCAATAAAAATTACTTGATCCATCTGATCAATTCCTTGCAAGTGGTGTGTAATCCAAATTAAAGTTTTACCGGATAATTCCTTAATAAACATATTAATTACAGCTTGCTCCGTAATTGGATCCAAGCCAACTGTTGGCTCATCAAGTAAGACAATTGGCGTATTCTTCAGTAAGATTCGCGCTAAGGCTAAACGATGGCGTTCACCACCTGAAAAGCGTAAGCCTGCCTCATCTACCTTAGTATCAAGGCCATCCGTTAATTTTTGCACCATCTCGGCCAAACCTACTCGGCGCAAAACGTCCCATAATTGTTCATCTGTGGCATCTTCATTACCTAACCGCAAGTTATTAGCAATCGTGGTATTGAACAAGTACGGCGTTTGATTGATGATACTAAAATAGTTGGACATTTGATCACCAAACTTGCTAGTATCAATTCCATTTAAAGTTACTCGGCCTTTAGTAGGTACTCGATCACCTCTAAGCAAGGCAGCTAAAGTACTCTTACCAGCACCACTGCGGCCCAAGATAGCAATTTTCTCGCCATCATGTATATCTAGATTAATCCCATGCAAAACCTCTTTATTAGTTTGAGGGTAGGCATAATGCACATCAGTTAATACTAAATTAAACGGTGCGGTTAATTTGATTGGTTTATGCTTAGTCCGATCAGGAGCTGGCAAATTATTCAAACGCTTAAGCGAATCTTTGTAGATATTCGTCTCTTGAGCAGCAGTCGGCAAACTGGCAAAAGCCTCAACAGTCGGGAATAATGCCAAAGCAAATGCCGCAATCCAATTAGTATAATAAGTTGAACGCCCGCCAAATCTGGCAGCACCCCAAATTACTAGGCTCACAATTACCAACACCCAGAAGATTTGTAAAACAAAGTCGCGCCAGCGATCAAATTTTTTCATCTTCGCGTTGATTTGCAAAAATTTATCTTGATCATTGACGTGCAAGGCCAAGTATTCTTTGCTGCGGCCAGACAAAATCCAGTCATCTACTCCCATCACATTATCAGTCAAATCAACGTAGAGCTTGTCTTGAACCGTTTTTTCATAGCTTTGCCGCGCACCATTGATTAAGACTGACCAAATAGGAATAGCGAAAATAATTAGGAAAAACAGGATCAACATCCAAATGCCCATCAGTGGGGAAATGATGCCTAAGCCAATTACGATAATTGCATACAAGCCCCAAGCTACAAACATTGGGAAAATTGTTCTTAAGTAAAAGTTCTGAATGTGACTCACATCATCAGACAAAAGCCCTAGAATATTCCCCAGTTGATACTTACTATTAAAAATAGTCGCATCGCGCTCTAGTGAATCATAAAGCTGTTGTCTAAACTTTGAAGTCATTTTGAGCACCCAATTGTGACTGACGAGCCGCTCAAAATAACGGACAGCTGGCCGCGTAATCCCAAATGCTCTAGTTAAGACAATTGGCACATAGATTAACAAAATATTTTCAGGTTTAGCTGCTGAACGGCTGATTAAATAGCCAGCACAGAACATCAAGCCCCCGCCACAGACGAAAGTTAAAATGCCCAGTGCAATCGCCAAAATCAACGTTTTACGATATTTTTCCAAATATGGGCGAACCCAACGATCATTTTTTAATGCTTTTAAAACCGGAATCTTATTGATCATTGTTTTCACCTCTCATTCCTGCCATTAACTTGCAGAAGTAGCCTTGATTTTGCTGCAATTGCTCATAACTTCCTTGCTCAACCAATTGACCGTGATCCATCACTAGAATATAGTCCATTTCTTTTAACCAATGCAGTCTGTGAGTCGCAAAGAAGACCAGTTTATTTTGCATTAATGGCATCATCCGCTTCTTCAAATCGATCTCTGTTTCAATATCTAAGTGAGCGGTCGGCTCATCAAAGATCATAATTTTTCGCTTTGGGTCCAAAAATGCTCTTGCCAAGGCAATTCGTTGTGACTGTCCACCGGACAAGACACGCTTACCGCGACCAATCACCGTATCAAGTCCGTTAGGCAAATCATTTAACAAGGCATCCAGACCCATGATATGAATCGCCTGCTTAATTTCATCATCACTTGCCTGCGGATTATAAAAAGCAATATTTTCACGCAAGCTCTTAGTAAAAACGTATGGCTCCTGCGGAATATAGGTCATTTGACGCTGCCAAGCAGGAATATTCATGGTCGTAGTTTTCTGCCCTTGTAGTTCAATTTGCACTTGATCCGGAGTCAAAAAGCCGCTGAGCAGGTTAATTAAACTAGTTTTACCAGATCCGCTCATTCCGATAATGCCAATTTTCTTGAATCCTTGGACTTGTAATGAAACCGGTCCAATTTCGGTTCCCTTTTGATAAGTAAACTTCAAGTTCTTGATCTTCAATTGATCTTGAGCTGACCAAGTTTTTAAAGGTAAATCATTAGTTTTTTCCTCTGGCAGATTAATCAATTCGTTGATCCGCTTAAAGGCATTTTTACCATTCAAGGTTGCATGGAAATCCCCCGCAAAATCTCGAATTGGCAAAAAATAATCTGGCGCCAGAATCAGAATTCCTAAAGCAGGAAAAAGTGCAATTTTACCATTCATCAAGTCAAAACCAAGAAAAACAGCAATGATTGCAATAGACAAGGTAGTGAAAAAGTCTAAGGCAAAAGTTGAAAGCATTGCTACTTTTAGCACCGCCATCGTCTTTTTTCTAAAACCCTCACTCAAGTTAAAAATTGACTTGGAATATCTTTTACTCAGGCCTAAATACTTCAGCGTATCAATTCCCCTTAAAGAATCAATAAAGTTATTAGATAAAACCTGAAAGTTACCAAATTGTTTAATTGCTCGATCCTGTGCAGCATGACCTAGGATAATCATGAATAAGACAATTAAAGGATACATGACTAGCAGAATCACAGCTGATGTCCAGCTTAAAAACAGCATGCCGACAAAGATTAAAACTGGCACAATCATCATTGTTAAAACTTTGCTGTAGATTAACTTGATGTATTGCCTGACCTCATCAACACCATCTAGGGACATAGTAATCAAACTACCGGTTCCTTGTTTTTGTACTAAAGCCTGTCCATCACGAAAGACTTTATTTAAGAGCTGCTGTCTTAATTCTTCTGCAACCCGACCGGAATATTTTTCTAACATTGAATCTCTCAGTGTGCTGATCAATTGTCTGGCGATAAAGCAAGCTGCAAAAGTAATTAGTAGTAGCCAATCGAGAGGTTGACCTGCCCACAATTTGCTTAAGACTGACGCTAGTGCCAAGGCTTGTCCTACTATAAAAAAAGCTTGCAGAATCTCAAGCCCTGCAAGTTTTTTTAAGATTGAACCAGCGCCATCAATTTTAAATAGCTGTTTATCAATCATTATTTAACCTCTCCGATTCTTGGCATTGAAATCCGCTTGCGGAAAATCCAATATGCCCAGATGGTGTAAGCCAAGACACATGGTACCAAGATGCAAGTAGCAACAGTCATAACAATCAAAGTGTAGTTAGATGATGATGCACTATGAATAAGCAAATCATACTTGCTACTGATTGATGAAATCATTACTCTTGGGAATAAGCCACAGAAGATTAATGCAACCAATGAGATCAGAGTTAATCCACTGCAAGCTAAAGCCATTCCTTGCTTATTGATAAAGGTAGCTACATGTGCTGCCACAGAGAAGCCGACAATTAATACTAAACATATTAAAGTTGCAATTGGATGTACTCTCATGAAGTCGGTTTGGAAAATCAATAATAAAGCAAAGACCACTTCACCGACGTAGAGTACCCAGTATAAAGCTTGTGCATAGTTTTGTGCTCTATCTGAAATAACGCCCTTAGTTTTAATAGTAATATAGTTTAAGCCGTGTAAATAGCAAAGAAGTGTTAAAGCAATACCACCAACGATTGAGAACCAGTTAAAGTAGTCAAAGAAGCTAGCTGAAATATTGCCTTTAGCATCGATTGGCATCCCTTTAATCATTGAGATAAACATTACCCCAAAGAGAAAGGTGGCCATTACGCTACCGATCGCCATTGCATTATCCCAAATATTCTTTTGATATGGAGCACATTTTGCTCTAAATTCAAATGACACACCACGAATAATTAAGCCAACTAAGATCAATAATAAAATTAAATAGTAACCTGAGAATAAGGTTGCATACCAGTATGGGAATGATGCAAACATTGCACCACCAGCAGTAATCAACCAAACTTCATTACCATCCCAAACTGGTCCAATTGTGCTAACAATTTGATCTCTTTCAGATTCATTATGAGCTAATGTCTTCACAGCCATTCCTACCCCGAAGTCAAATCCATCGAGGAAGAAGAAGCCTGAGAACAATACTCCAATTAAAATGAACCAAAGTATTTGTAAAAATGACATTTTAGATGGCCCCCTTTGAGAACGGATCAACTACTTTGCTTGCTTCTTGAGCCTTATCATATTCATCTGGATCGTTGTGCAAGAAGCGAACAACCAATGCAATCATGATAATTGCCAAAACAGTAAACAAGCAGAAGTAAACAATATTTGAAGTCAAAAGTGAAGCCACTGAAACATTCGGTGAAACACTTTGATCAATAGTGAATAGACCATAAACTGTCCATGGTGCACGGCCTAGTTCAGTGATTAACCAACCAGCAGTATTGACCAGGAATGGTGAGAATGTAAGAAGTGCGAAGATCCATAATAGCCAACGATGGTTATAAAGGGTTTCTTTATTCTTACGAGTCATGATTAAACCAACAATTGCCATCAAGAATAATAATGCAGCAAAACCACACATTACTCTGAAGGACCAGAATAAAGTATTAACTGGTACATAGTAGTCCATCTTGCGACCATCAATATGTGTACCATACTTCTTTTCAAGTTCTTTGTTAATTTCTTCCATACCTTTTACAGAACCAGTAGTCTTGTGGTAAGAAAGAATACTTAACATGTCTGGAATATCAATTCCCTTAACTTCATGGGTCTTTGGATTAGCAATTGCAACTACCGTCCATGGAGCCTTTTCTCCAGTTGTCTTATAAACAGCTTCAGTTGCGGCGAACTTCATTGGTTGATCATGCAAAGTATATTGCATTTGCATATCACCCACAGCAATTTCACCAGCTGAGAAAATTAACATTAAGATTAAGCCTAAACGCATTGTCTTACGATAGATCTTCTTGTTAATGTCTGAAAGGTTACGTTTCTTCAATAGTTGGAAAGCAGCTAACCCAGTCAAAATTGTAGTACCAGTTAAAAGTGCACCAACAATTACGTGACCATATTCATACATTAATTGTGGATTCTTAAGAAGTGCTCCAAAGTCAGCCATTTCGGCACGACCGTTGCGTAAAGCAAAGCCGACGGGATGCTGCATGAAGGAGTTTGCTGTTAAAATCCATAATGCAGAAGTCATTGTCCCAAAGACGATCATCCATCCAAAGAATAAGTGTAATTTCTTCCCCACTTTATCCCAAGTAAACATCCACAAACCAATAAAGGTAGATTCAATAAAGAATGACAACAATGCTTCAAAAGCAAGTGGAGCACCAAAGATGTCCCCCATGAATCTAGAATAATCGGACCAATTCATACCAAATTGGAATTCTTGAATGATACCGGTTACAACACCAACGGCAAAACTCAATAAAAAGATATTAGCCCAAAACTTGGTCATCTTTTTATATTCAGGCTTGCCTGTATGAACATACATTGATTCCATAATTGCGACAACGAATATCGTACCAATTGAAAATGGCACGAAGAAAAAGTGAAAGATCGTCGTCATAGCAAATTGGAATCTTGCTAAACTAGTAATATCCATTTTTACGCCCCCATATTCTGACTTGCATTACTAGTCTCTGTCATTAATAATAACAAATATTATTTTGTCCAATTTAAGTTTACTGCTACTTAAATTTACTTGCAAGGAGGCAAGTAATGCGCTTTCAATAGTGTTATCTTATTTTTAAGTCACTTTCCATTTATAATTATAGCATTGTCAAATATAGATTTAATTATTCCAAAAAAAGAGTACTAAAAAAGGACCAAAATGGTCCTCTTTTTCTTCATTTTTCTACGATTTTATTATTTTTATCATAAAAATATTTTGATTTTTTTAAATTTATTTATTAGTTATTTTATGTCTATTACACTTTTAGCTAATTGGTAAGGCTCTGTGTAGTTTTCATCTTTATATTCAACTCTTCCAAATTCGGGGAAATAAGACTCAAATATAATAAACTTGAAGCAAAGATTTCTGCAAATAGTGAATTAATAGCACCATAGCGCAATAACTTCTCATTTGATGGCAATGTAATTACTGTATCAGCCATATTCTTTAGTGGTGAATCTTGTATACGAGTCACTGCAACTATCTTGGCATTATTTTTTTGCGCCTGCTTTGCCATTAGCAATGGTTCTTGAGTTAATCCACTGTAGGAAAAAACGATTAGTATATCTTCTTTATTAATATTTGCTACTTGTTCTAAAGCAATATGTGAACTTTGAACGAAATTAACATTCTTTCCGCTACGAATTAATTTATAAAACAAATCTTGAGCAGCAAGACCAGATGCTCCTTCTCCTGCAACATATATCTGTTGTGCTGATCGCATTAAATCTACTGCAGCATCTAAAGATTTATGATCTATTGTTTTACCAATGTCTGCAATATTTTTTCCTAAGCTAAGTTGCAATTTATAAAGCACGCTTGTTGGTTCATCATTTGTATTGATAATCGTATCTACCATAGCATCTTGTTTATTAGGCATTTCTTGCGCACAAGCTATTTGAAAATCTTTAAAGCCTTTGAAACCCAATTTTCTACAAAATCGAATCACTGATGCGCCACTTGTTTTAGTAATAGCACCTAATTCCTGCAAATTTTTACTTAGGAAAAGAGTTGAATCTTTAAAATAGACATCAGCAATTAACTTAGAAGTTTTATTCAAATTGGGATATATATCCGAAATCTTATCTGCTAAATTAAGCATAATATCACCTTTCTGTACTACGTCAGTTTTCTAAAAACAATTTTCGTACTCGAATCAATAAAATCAAGCAACTTCACATACTCAGGTGAAATAAAACCAATCACATTACTACGTGCTTCAAAAGGTAAATTTGACTTAATCAGACTAACTTCACCACTATATCTTTGAGCTAATTTGTTTTGCATTGTAATAGTGCCCCTATGCCTATTTAAAGTATTACAAATTGGAATATCAAGTTTTCTAGGCAAACTTAAGCGAATCAGCTTTTCTGGCATGTCCTTTCTTACTTCAATCACTTGATCATACAGCTGTTGATATTGTGGCAATAGCGAACATTCTATGTTTAAAATATTATCTTTTTGATAATCTACAATATACTGAAGATTTTTGATTGACGCCTTGCTATCGCCAATAAACACATCATCCACATTTGCTTCATGAATTAATTCAACAGCTGCAACGTAAGGCGAAACCCCACGATGCTTTTCTACAGTTGGCAAGCCTTCATATAGTGGGAAACGTTTAAGTGCATCCCCAGGAACAAAAGCTTGAGTTCTTAAGCCATAGTCCTTTAACATCCAATTCTTACGTTTAAAATCTGTCCATCCCATACCTGTATCTGTATGCGGATAAAAATTATATGTTAAAGCTAATTTACCAAAATCAACCCCTGCATTTCTGGCACGATCTAAATAGTCCAGTGACACAACACTTGCATTTAATAAAATAAAGAAATTTCTTTGTAGCTTTTTGATTAAATCAAAGTCATCAAAACCATAATCTAATCTTAAGGCCTTGAATCCCTTATCTTTTAAGGCCTCAAAATCGCCTCCTTTAATTCCTAGCTTTTCCAATGTAGCCGGAGAAACATCAGGAATTACTTCAAGTCCCAATTCATCGCACAATTCAAAAAATCTCGGTAATTTTTGATCCAGATCTGAATAATCTTCCTCTGGAATTTGAAGTGACGTAAAAATATATTTTGCTCCAGCTTGAGCTGCTTTTTTCAAATAATTTTCATCATAATCTTGAAAATATACAGATATTCCTAGCATAGCATTTCCTTTCTTATAAAATAAAAGCCATTCATAGTGAATGACTTTTATTTTTAGAATCAATTATTTTCTTTCAAAACACTGCTTACATTATTTTCATGTTCTTTAAGTAATAACTCTGCCTTTTCCTTAGCTAAACCTGTTTTAGCCATTACAATTGCTAAACCAACATCTTTATCAGCATCCCTTAAAATTTTTGCTGCTTTTTCTAAGGAAACATTTGTAGTAGTTTGAATGATTCTTTCAGCACGTTCAACTAACTTTTCATTCGTTGGCAAAACATCAATCATCACATTTTGATATACCTTACCCTGGCGAATCATAATCCCTGTTGAAATCATATTCAAAATCATCTTTTGTGCAGTGCCAGCCTTCATTCTAGTAGAACCTGTAATTACTTCTGCACCAGTAACAGCTTCAATTGCAATATTTGCATGTTGACCAATCAAACTGTGTTTAACACAAGCAATCGCAATAGTAGCCGCACCAACTTTTTGAGCATAATCCAGCCCACCAATCACATAAGGAGTCCTACCACTAGCTGCTAAGCCTATCACTACATCTTTTTCTGATAAATCAAGCTTTTTAAGGTCTTCAGCTGCTAATTTAGGATCATCTTCTGCTCCTTCGACAGCCACATACATTGCACCTTTACCGCCAGCAATTAAACCTATTGCACGTTCTGGTTTAATTCCATAGGTTGGGACAAGCTCCGCCGCATCTAAAACACCTAATCTTCCACTAGTTCCTGCACCAATATAGATCAATCTGCCGCCTTGTTGGTAACGTGCGGAGCCAATATCAATCGCTTGAGCAATTTCTTCATCTTGAGTTCCTACTGCTTCTGCAACTTTTTTATCCTCTTCATTGATTGTCTTTACCATATCTAATGTAGCCATAGAATCAATATGCATAGTATTTTTATTTCGTTGCTCAGTAGTCAAATTTTCAAGTGACATTTATATCATTTTCTTTCTAAAAATTATTTTGTCATTGCCTTAAAGACAACTTGACCTGCCTTAACTGGTGAATCTTCCACTTTTGATACCTGATCAATATGATCCATATTAGCAATAATAGTTAAAACCACTGGGTCTTTTCCTACCTTTTTAATTGCAGCGATATCCATTGTACCTATTTTTTCACCAGCATTAACTAGATCACCTGGTTTAACGTCAATTTCAAATGGAGCACCCTTTAATTCAACTGTATCTAATCCTAAATGCATTAAAACATCTAAGTTTCCTTTACTAGTTTTCAATGTAATTGCATGTTTAGTATTCATTACTGTATCAATTTTACCGTCTACTGGCGCAACCACTGTACCATTTGAAGGATCAATAGCAAAACCATCACCTAGCATCTTTTGTGAAAAAACGTCATCCTTTACTTCTTCAATTTTTTCTAAGTCACCTGAAACAGGAGCTTCAAAAGAAATTTCAACCTTTTCACTAGGCATATTCAAATTATCAGCATGCTTTTCAGCAGCTCTTCTTTCGGAAACTTCAGGAGTAGGATTTTCAACTTTGCCTTTAATAGCATCTTTAGGAACACCCCAGAAATAAGTTGCAACAAATCCACCAGCATATGCGGATAAAAGCCCAATACAGTATGCCCACCACATATTGTTAGCAATTAATGGAATTAAAGCAACACCTGAAGGACCGATAGCAATTGAACCAACGTGACCAAATGCGGCAACAACGGCACCACCAATACCACCACCAACACAGGCAGTAATAAATGGTCTACCTAAAGGAAGAGTAACACCATAAATTAATGGTTCACCAACTCCCAAAATACCTACAGGTAACGCACCTTTAATCAATCTTACTAAATCCTTGTTTTTACGACATTTAGCCCAAAGGGCAATTGCAGCACCAACTTGACCAGCACCAGCCATTGCCAGAATAGGAAGTAATGGTGTATAACCCATTTTTTGAATCATTGATAAATGGATCGGTGTAAGGATTTGGTGTAATCCGAGCATAACCATTGGTAAGAAGAACAACCCAAGGATGAATCCAGCAACAGGACCACCAACATCGAGCACCCAATTAATACCACCTACTAATGAATTAGAAATCCAACCAGCAATCGGCATAATTGCAAATACTGTGAATAGTCCCATAATCAGGACAGTAAAGAACGGCGTAAATATAATATCCACGGAATCTGGAATATGTTTATGGAACCATTTTTCTACATAAGACAAAAGCCATACAGCAAGTAAAACACCAATAATACCACCTTGGCCTGCTGCTAGCGGCTTACCATCTAATACATTTGGAATAGTAACCGGTGCAGCAATCCCAGGAAGCAAAACGACACCGCCGATGATACCACCTAGAGCAGGAGTAGCTCCAAATTCTTTAGCAGTATTAATACCTACATAAATGTTCAAATATGCAAACAATGCACTAGCAATCATACTGAGAATAGTAACGCCTAAGTTCCAGCTACCAGGCAACATCTTAGCCGTCAACATATTTCGAAGGATACCAGCAACACCTGAAATTAAACCAGCACCAATAAATGCAGGAATAAGTGGAATGAAGATAGCGGAAATATGGCCTAAAGCTTTACGCCACCATGTTTGTTTCAACTGTGCCTTATGTTGAGCATGTACTTCTGCAGCTTTTGCTTGAACTTCAGACTTTTCGCTCTGGTAAGTGCTGGTTGGGAATTCTTCGTTTTCTTTCACTCCCACTTGGCTAACCATATCTTGTGCAACTTTAGCATTAACCCCAGAACCTAGAACAATTTCCAACGTGTACGCATTTACTACGCCTAAAACTCCGTCAATATCTTTCAAGCCTTGAATATCTACTTTAGAGTTATCCCGGATCTTAATTCTTAGGCGTGTCATGCAATGATACATTGACTTAACATTATTAGGTCCACCGATATTTGCATAAATCTCGCGTCCTAATTCTGAATATTTATCAGCCATCGTCTTACCCTCCTTATAGAAAATAGTTGATTTGTTTACCTCGCGACTTTTCATGTAAGCTCTTACATAGTAATAATATTCTCTTTGAAATAAAAATTCAATATTAATTACAAAATATTGATTTTGTATTTTATATAAATTAAAAATTCATATTTTCTTTTAAAAATTATAAAATCATAAGTTCTACAAAAAAGCCACATGCTCTACTTTGCATGTGGCTCATTAACCTAATTTTTCTTCAATTTTCGATCTCGATACAGTTGATTCAACACAATTGAGACTACAATGACAATCATCGAAACAACGTAAATGGCTTTTAAACCGCCTAACAGGACCTGCCGCAGTTGCGGCACTACATTAGCAGCCAAACTTTTAGCGTTTTCTGCCGAAACAATTTTATTCATCATTTCCTGATTCAACCCAAGTCTCTTATTTAATCCATGAGCTACCATCGTGTTAAAAGCAATCCCGTAGATAGAAACCATCATTGTCTGTCCCAGATACTTCATCAGCGTATTAAACGAAGTGGCAACACCTATGTCATCCTTAGGTACCAAAACCTGCGATCTCACCTGTGAAGCTGTCGTAATCGCACCAAAGGCGGTCCCATTAAAGGCAGCAATAACACAGAAGACCCAGAATGATGTGTAAATCGGCACTAAAATCAAAACCAAATCGGCCACAACTAAAACCAATAACATATAATCATATGTCTTTTTAATCCCCCAGCGGCCGAGCATTCCACCAATCAAGAATGAACCCACAATCCACATTAATGAACTAGGCGTTACAGCAAAACCGGCTAGAGATGGATTAGTACCATTAATACCTTGCATCCAGGTAGGAATGTAAAATTCAAAGCCGATTACTACGCCAGAAATCAATAACGTAATCAGGTTAATTGCAAGGAACTCCTTATCTTTTAACATAGTGAGTGGCATTATTGGATCAACTGCGCGCTTTTCTGCTCTAAAGAACATAATTATACTAATTACCACTAAAACGGCTAGAGCGGCCATTATGGCGATATTAGTGTTTGAACCTAAATCTTGTAAGAAAAACATCAAAGCTAGCAATAAAATTACTAACCAAATGGTTCCCTGCAAATCTAACTTAGACTTAGAGCTATGTTTAGGCTCTTGCAAACAAAAAATTACGAGCAAAAAGGCAATTATCCCAATTGGCACATTGATGTAGAAAACCCAGTGCCAGGATAGATGCTGAACTATAAAGCCACCTAATAGCGGTGCAATAACTGATGCTACTCCCCAAAAACCAGAGTTAAGACCTAACATTTTCGCTCTTTTTTGCAGAGCATATAAATCCGCAATAATGGTGATGGCAACTGGCTGAACCGCGCCAGAACCTAATCCCTGAATTACTCTGAATAAGATAAGCTCCACCATATTTTGTGCAAGTCCACACAGCGATGAGCCTATGACAAACAACGCAATTCCAAACAAAAAAACTGGCTTCCGCCCAATGCTATCCGCCAGTTTTCCATATAAAGGAGTTGAAACGGCCGTCATTAGCAAGAAAATTGATATAACCCAATTCATAATCTCGAGCCCATCTAGGTCAGAAACTATGGTTGGCATTGCAGTAGAAACAATTGTCCCTTCAATGGCAGTCATAAAAGTTGTCATAAAAATCGCAAGCGTGACTATAGGCACGTTTGTTTTTTTCATTCTTTTTTACTTCCTCTTTTTATTTATTGCTTATTTTTAATATAATCAAGCAAATCTTGTGTTTTATCAGTCTTTTCCCATGGCAAATCAACGTCTGTTCTACCAAAGTGACCGTATGCGGCCGTTTGTTCATAGATTGGACGACGAAGGTCAAGCATCTTAATGATACCGGCTGGACGAAGATCAAAAACATTGCGTACTGCTTCAGTTAACAAATCATCGTCAACCTTACCAGTACCCGCAGTATCAATCATAATTGAAACTGGGTGAGCTACACCAATTGCATAAGCCAATTGAACTTCACAGCGATAAGCAAGGCCGGCAGCCACAATATTTTTAGCGACATAACGAGCTGCATAACTAGCTGAACGGTCAACCTTTGTTGGATCCTTACCTGAAAATGCACCACCGCCGTGGCGAGCGTAACCACCATAGGTATCAACGATAATCTTACGACCAGTTAAACCAGAATCGCCCTTTGGACCTCCAATAACAAAACGCCCTGACGGATTAATCAAAAACTTAGTCTTTTCATCTAGGTACTTGGCCGGAATAACTTCCTTAATGACTAAATCAATCATTGCCCGATGGATTTCTTCATTAGAAACTTCTGCATCAGTTTGAGTAGAGATAACAACAGTATCCACTCTTAATGGCTTATTGTTTCCATCATATTCAACAGTGACTTGAGCCTTAGCATCCGGACGAAGCCAATCTAAAGTATGGTCTTTTCTCAAAGCAGCAACACGTCTCATTAAACGATGAGCAAGCGAAATTGGTAATGGCATGAGTTCAGGTGTCTCTTTAATCGCAAAGCCAAACATCAAACCTTGGTCACCAGCACCAATTTGATCCAATTCATCGTTATCAGACTTGTTTTCTCTAGTTTCAAGTGAGTGATCAACCCCACCAGCAATATCAGGTGATTGCTCATCGATGTCAACCATCACAGCACAGTTATTGCCATCAAAACCTAATTCTGGACGATCATAGCCGATCTTCAAAATAGTCTTCCGCACTACATCTTGAATATCAACATAAGCGTTGGTAGAAATTTCACCAAAGACAAAAACCATCCCAGTAGTTACGATCGTTTCACAAGCTACGTGTGAATTAGGATCCTTCTTTAACATCGCATCTAAAATTGCATCAGAAATCTGATCAGCAACTTTATCCGGATGTCCTTCAGAAACTGATTCTGAAGTAAACAAACGTCTTTCCATATTAGTCCCCCTATATAGACATTAGCTATTCGGTTACAAGGCATCTTCACTAATCATAGTGAATCCTCTCAGGACTTGAACCGATAAAATAATAATTTTGCTTGTTCGTTCTTTTTGCATAAAAAAAGACTACCGCGGCGGCGGTAGTCCCGAACAATGGAGGATACAGGGCTCGAACCTGTGACCTCCTGCTTGTAAGGCAGATGCTCTCCCAGCTGAGCTAATCCTCCATTAGTGACCCGTACGGGATTTGAACCCATGTTACGGCCGTGAAAGGGCCGTGTCTTAACCACTTGACCAACGGGTCATATCTCTTAATCAAGAGCACTTTATTATAATAACTAATCATGTTTTAAAAGTCAAGAACTTTTTTTATTTATTTTTATTAGTTATTACCACCGTGATCTCTCAATCACAACGTTTATTATATTACCTGATAGTCCCTAATTATGCAATAGTTATTTTAAAAAAATTTCAAATAATTTTTGATAATTCGCTTTCATCCAGTAATAATAACTAATTCCATTAGGCATTGTTTCCCTTACATCGAGAACTGGAATATTATGTTGCTCTGCTAGTTTAACCATGCCACTAACTGTACTACTTGATGCTTGAATATTATTAACAAAGAAAGCAATTTTTCTAGCTTTAATTTTGACTTGCATCTCATGAATAACTTGCGCACTCGGATCCGTTTCATTTTCTACAGCTTCTTCAAATGCCTGATTGCCAATCTTAAAATGACACCGTTCTAGTGCATAATCAAACACGGGCTCACTAACATAAACCGGTTTATCTTCACGCCCATTAATTTTAGCAGCAATTTTCTTTATACTATCAATCTTTTGCAAATAGCTTGCAGCATTAGACTTAAAATATGCTGCATGTTTTGGATCAATTTTACTTGCTGTTTTAACTAGATAATCAACATACTTTTTAGGCATGTTTAAGTTATACCAAATATGAGGATTATCCCCCTGTTTTAATCCCATCAATTGATTACCAACTTTAACCACATGAATATCATTAGCATTGGCTAAATTAGTCATCCAGTCATCATATCCTAGACCGTTGGCAATAACAATATTAGCATTAGCTACTTCTTTGGCAGAGCCAGTCGTAGGCTCAAAATCATGTGGATCTGTATCGCCGTTTTTTATAATAGCTTGTACATGACCATGTTTACCAACTATATTTTTAGCAATATCTGCATAAATATTAGTAGAAGTTACAATATTAACTCTATGCTTAGCAGTATTCTCTTCTCCCTTTGTCGAACAAGCGGAAAATGTTATAGCTAATAGAGATATTAAAAATAGAAATGGAATTAGTTTTCGTAGCTTCACGATATTTCCTCCCTTTCTCCATTATATATGAAAAATTAGGTAGAAAAAAAGGAACTATGTTAACATAGTTCCAATTCATATATATTTACGGAATGTGAGGGATTTGAACCCTCGATACAGGTATAAGCCCGTATACATGATTTCCAATCATGCTCCTTAAGCCGCTCGGACAACATTCCATACAAAGTACTCCGGCTGTCAGACTCGAACTGACGACATCTTGATTAACAGTCAAGCGCTCTACCAACTGAGCTAAGCCGGAATATTAAAAAAGAGCACGGCAGCTTCCTTTCCTCGCAGGCAGTTGCCCACCAACTACTTTCGGCGT
>NZ_PCYV01000049.1:0-9917 GCF_002553785.1 Lactobacillus sp. UMNPBX15 | reverse complement strand
CTTGAGCAAAATCTTTGGTAAAATCATTCATGAAGGAGTTCTTCTTTCTGTATGTTTTTTTTTGTTCAAACCAATCATACGAGAAAGGAACTCCTTTTTCTAATGTTTAAAGAAATAAATTTAAGGAATCATTCATCCTTACACAAACTATTTTACAGTCTCAATTTTTTCTAGAGGAGTAGAAGAAACTAATTGTGTGCAGTAACAGCAATCAACTTGTCGCCGTGCTTGTCACCCGCATCAGTAATTCTTGAAACATTTGCATAGTTGGCAGTGTTAGTAATTACTACCATGACAGTAGTATCATAGCCTGCCTTCTTCACAGCATCTAAGTCAACTGTGCCGAGCTTATCGCCCTTGTTAACTCTTTGACCTTGCTTAACGAAACTTTCGAAGTGCTCGCCCTTAAGGTTTACAGTATCAAGACCAATGTGAATCAATACTTCTGCACCATCGTCTGACTTAATGCCATAAGCATGCTTAGTTTCATAAGCAATAGTCACAGTACCAGTAACTGGTGAATAGATCGTACCATCACTTGGAATAACGGCTGCACCATCACCCATTAACTTAGCAGAGAATACTTGATCATTAACTTTAGTTAAACTCTCAGGAGTACCATCAACTGGTGAAGCAATAACTTCATCCTTTAATGCCATTTGTTCCTTACCAAGCTTTTCAGCCTTTTGAGTTTCTTCAGCATAATCAGTTGCGTCGTTTACTGGAACATCTTGTTCAGCAACTTCTTCCTTCAAATGACCCTTACCATAAACATAAGTAAGGATGAAGGCAACAGCAAAACTAATTAATACGGAAACAACCCACATTGGAATAGTCTTAGGATAAATTGAAAGGAAGCCTAAGAAACCAGCTGAACCAAGAGCGGCTGCAGTAACATGCATCAAGCCCGCAAAAGCAGCAGCTACACCTGAACCAATTAAGGCACAGAAGAATGGGAATTTATACTTCAAGTTAACACCGAAAAGTGCTGGTTCAGTAATACCAAGAAGTGCTGAAACACCTGATGAACTAGCCAAGCCCTTCATCTTCTTGTTCTTAGTTAAGAAGTAAACAGCGAAAGTTGCGGCACCTTGAGCTACGTTAGCCATACATGCGGTAACAAAGATAAAGTCACCAGAGCTGGCTGGATTCTTAGCAAAGGCTGCTAAAAGCTGAGTTTCAACCGCTGGAAAACTTTGATGAAGCCCAGTAGTAACAATAGCTGAATAGGTAAGACCAAAGACACCCATCCCAAAGGCACCAGTAGTGTCATATAGCCAAACGATAGCATTGGTAATACCATCTGATACGCCTTTGAAGACTGGCCCAATAATTGTAAAAGTCAAAAAGCCAGTAATCATAATTGAAAGAAGTGGCGTAAAGGTAAAGTCAACAGCTGATGGCAAGTGCTTGTGGAAGTACTTTTCCAAAATTGACAATACCCAAACAGCTACTAAAACTGGAATAACCTGGTATTGATAGTTAGTTTGCGCAACATGCAAGCCAAAAATGTCCCAGAAGTGATTTGCACCAAGGAGTCCAGGTGTCGTCATAATCATTCCGATTGTAGCACCCAAGAATTGGTTAGCACCGAACCGTTTAGCTGCCGACATTCCGACTAGAATTGGCATAAAAATAAACGGAGCTGCTGACATAACTTGAATCATACTTGAAATACCAGCAACATTCGGTACCATCTGAACAACTGACTTTGGTCCAAACAGACCTGGTGAAGTCAAGAAGTTGTTCAAAGCCATCAACAAACCACCAGCAACTAAGGCTGGAATGATTGGAACAAAGATGTCAGACAAAAGTTTAATGAAATCCATTACTGGATTCTTCTTTTTACCTTCAGCTGCAACCTTCTTTAAGTCATCAGTTGATAATTCTTTTAAACCAGTGATTTTAATGAACTCATCGTAAACGTCATTAACATCCCCTGGCCCAATAATTACTTGATATTGACCATTGGTTTTAAAAGTACCCTTAACATCTGGATCATTATCCAATGCTTTTTGGTCGACTTTTGAATCATCTTTTAATACTAAACGCAGACGAGTAGCACAGTGGGCACCGGCAATAATATTGTCACGGCCGACGTCTTTAATTACTCGTTCAGCCACTTTTCTGTGGTCCATATTGATTCCTCCTATGTAAACGTTTTATTCTCAATTCACTAATTATGATAACGCATTCAAAAAATATGTCAATCGTTTGACATAAAATTCTTTATTTCTTTTATTTACTTATGAATTACTAAGTATTTTTCTTTCTGTTAAACGTTTGACATATTTTTCAGACTAACTTAAAATACATGTAAAAAGACAACGCTTTCATGGAGGCATATTTATGGAATGGACAAGAGAAAAACGTTACTTACCTTATCAAGATTGGGACGCTGATACATTAATGCATTTGCAAGCACAAGCCGCAAACTCACCTTACCAAATGCGCTATCATTTGCATCCTATTTCTGGCTTAATTAATGACCCTAATGGATTTTCCTACTTTGATGGTGCTTACCACCTCTTCTATCAATCATATCCATTCGGCGCAGTTCACGGTCTAAAGTCATGGTGGCACTTCAAATCAACTGACATGGTTCACTGGGAAAACTTAGGCTTAGGTATTGAACCAGACACAATGGCTGATTCACATGGAGCTTATTCTGGCTCTGCTCGCGAAATCGATGGTAAGCTTTTCATCATGTATACCGGTAACCACCGCGATGAAAATTGGGTACGTACTCCTTATCAAATCGGTGCTTGGATGGATAAAAATAATAAAGTTTCAGACAAAACCATCCTATTTAAGAATCCAGATCACATCACCGAACATTTTCGCGATCCCCAAATTATCAAAGAAAATGACACTTACTACGCAATTTTAGGTGCCCAAGATAAAAAGGAAAAACACGGTCACATTGACGTTTGGAAGTCTCAGGATCTAAAGAACTGGGAAGAATTGGGCTTCTTAGACTTTACCAACGAAGACATGGGCTACATGATCGAGTGTCCCAACATCGTCCGTGTTGATGGCAAAGTCGTGGTCATTTTCTGTCCTCAGGGTTTAGACAAAAAAGTAGCAGCTTATGATGACATTTACCCAAATATGTACGTTATTGCTGATGATATTGACTGGGAAAATCATAAGTTAATTAATCCAGGTAAATTACACAATTTGGATCACGGGTTCGATGTTTATGCCACTCAGGCCTTTAACGCCCCAGATGGTAATGCCTACGAAGTCAGTTGGGTTGGCTTGCCTGACACTACTTACCCTACTGATGATGAAAACTGGGCTAACTGCTTGAGTCAAGTGAAGGAACTCCACCTAAAGAGTGACAAGTTAATTCAAACGCCAGTTAAGGCAATAAGCAGTATCCGCAAAAACGAAGCAAGCATATCTAATCAAGTAGTCAGCGATCAAGCCGGCCAACAATTTGAACTTGAATTAACAATTAAGGCTAACCAAAGTGGCACTTTACATTTAGCTGCAAATAATGACTTAAGTAACAGTTTACAGCTCAATTTCGATACCAAAAATGGTAAATTAGTATTAGATCGTGCTCATGCTGGGCAAAAAGTAGCAGTTGATTATGGCGAAAGTCGAGCTATTACGCTTTCACCAAATCATGACCTCAAGCTTGATATCTTTGTTGATCATTCATTAATCGAAGTATTCGTTAATGATGGTGAAAAGGTATTGACTGGACGCTACTTTGCCGATCAGACCAACAAAAAAATTGCGTTTGCTCAAGACATTGACTACACTGGCAAGCTTTGGCAAATGCAAACAATTCTTTAAACATCAGGTGATACTATGGCAGCAAAATTAAGCGACGTTGCCAAAAAAGCCGGTTGCTCTGTAACTACCGTTTCGCGGGTAATCAACAACCATGGCTATTTAAGTCAAAAAACTAAAGATAAAGTTTTTGCCGCAATGCGGGAATTAAATTATCGTCCCAATTCTATTGCCCGCTCATTACAAGGAAAGAAAATGAAATTAGTCGGTTTGATTTTTCCTGAGATCACTAATCCTTTTTTTGCGGAATTAGTACAGGATATCGAAACCACTTTATTCCAACAAAACTATAAAGTAATCCTATGCAATGCAGGACAAAACAAAGAAAAAGAACGCGAATATCTGCGCATGCTTCAGGCTAATCAAGTTGATGGCATTATCGCTGGTGCGCACAATCTAGGTATCAATGAATACCAACAACTAGGTTTGCCAATTGTCTCTTTCGACCGAAAGCTATCTGATAATGTTCCAATTGTTAGTTGTGATAATTATCAAGGCATCAAGTTGGCAGTACATGACTTGGTTCAAACTGGTTGTCACAAAATTTACTTTCTGGGCAATGAACACAGAAAAGGTAATCCGACTGACGAACGACTAGCAGCTTATCTTGATGAAGCAAAGGAATGTCACTTTTCAGCCCACATTCGTTCAGTTGCTTTTTCTGATTCTTCCAACATTAAAAATATGAAAATTCATGACATGTTAGTCAATGATCATCCTGATGGCGTCGTCTGCACAGATGATTTAACTGCAGTTTTAGTTTTACAAGAAGCAAAAAAATTAGGCATTAAAGTGCCTAAGGAATTAAAAGTGATTGGTTTTGACGGAACAAAGCAAATTCAAACTTACCATTCGGAACTATCCACAATTGCTCAGCCAATTCATGATATTGCAACTTTATTGGTTAAGTTATTGCTTACCCGAATTTCCAATCCCGACGAAAAATTGCGCCAAAAGAATTATATTTTGCCTGTCAAATTAATCAAGAGTGAAACAACTGCATGAAAAAAAGCCGAAAATCGGCTTTTTCTTTTACTCAAATTTAGTTTTCTTTGTCACTATCTAAGAAATAGATCAACGTTTGCAATTCGGTTGCTAAGTCTACATTTTGTACTCGCACATCAGCTGGAGCTGATAAACGAATCGGAGTAAAGTTCATAATTCCCTTTACACCCGCATCAACCATTTCATCTGTAGTTTTCTGAGCAGCTGTTGAAGGAACTGTCAAAATTGCAATTGTAATCTGTTGATCACTTAGTTGTTGCTTTAAGTCGTCCATGTCATAAACGGGGACACCACTTAAGATACGACCAGTAATCTCCTTATTGATATCAAAAGCACAGGAAATTCGAATATTATTACTGCGCTTAAAGTTGTAATTAAGCAGCGCCCGTCCCAGATTACCTACACCTATTAAAGCAACATTAGTTAAAGTATCTTGATTCAAAATTTTCTTGAAGAAGCTCAATAAATTCTTTACATCATATCCATAGCCACGTTTTCCCAACGCACCAAAGTATGAAAAATCTCTTCTAATTGAAGCACTATCTACTTGAACTGCCTCTGACAGCTCAGTTGAAGAAACCTTATCTTTGCCTTCTTCATTTAAAATAATCAAATAACGGTAATATAATGGTAATCTTTTTGCCGTTGCTTTTGGGATTTTTATTTTTTCCATATAGGAACCCTCCAAACTTAAATGTTTGTGAATGTACAATCAAGCACTTCTATCATACCTGCTATGATAGTACTTATGCAAGTATCTTTTTCACAAATTATCATTTTTTTCACATATTTAACTTAAAAACAAACAATTTGCGCTATATGGTAGAATAGTGGTTAGGTGAAAAATTATGATTATTGCACAAGGACACGATTTAGAACAACAATTTGGGGCCAACACATTATTCAAAAATGTTAATTTTTCAATCGATTCCAATGCCAGAATCGGATTGGTTGGCCCTAACGGGGTTGGTAAAACCACCCTGTTAAAAATAATGACTGGTGAGCAAGAACCAACTCACGGCGAATTTACAGTTAATAAAGGCATTGATGTTGGTTATATCGCTCAGGAAAATGCATTAGATGAAAATAAAACCATTTGGGATGAAATGGAAACCGTTTTCGCTCCTTTAATAAGGGAAGGAAAAAGCTTAGTCCAACTACAAGAAAAAATTGCAGATCATCCTGAAGATCAAGAATTGCTTAAGCAATACGATCAAAAGCAATTCAACTTTGAACAAAAAGGCGGCTATACTTATCAATCTGATATTAAAAGTATCTTGAATGGCTTTAAGTTTCCTGAAGACACTTGGCAAAAGAAGATTGGTAGTTTATCCGGTGGTGAAAAAACACGGTTAGCTTTCGTTAAATTACTTTTACGCAAACCTGCTCTGTTGTTATTGGACGAGCCAACTAACTACTTAGATTTAGATACCCTAGATTGGTTGGAAGGATTTTTAAAGAATTACAGTGGTGCAATCCTCGTGGTTTCCCACGACCAATATTTCTTAGATCATTTAGCAACCCAAATTTTTGAACTAGAATTTGGTAAATTAACTGCTTTTAAGGGCAACTATTCAGCCTATGTCATGCAGCGCGAGCAACGTGATAAGGACCAAGAAGCCGCTTATGAAAAGCAACAAGCTGAAATCAAAAAAGATGAAGAATTTATCCAAAAAAACTTGGTTCGAGCAACTACCACTAAGCGTGCACAAAGTCGGCGTAAAAAACTAGAAAAAATTGAGCGGATTACTCCACCTAAACATAAAAATAAGGTACGGATTCATTTTTCAAGCGATCATCCTTCTGGCAAGGAAGTATTAATTTTCAACGATTTGACGATTGGTTATCCCGATAAAACCATGGTTAAAGATATTTCCTTCCAGATTAATAAAGGAGATCGCGTCGCGATTATTGGACCAAATGGAATCGGTAAATCTACTCTGCTTAAGACTATTATGAAGCAATTAACGCCCAAGAGTGGCTCAATTAAGTATGGCGCATCCCTTGAGATTGGTTATTACGACCAAGAATTACAAGGACTAGATCCATCTAAGACTGTATTGGATACTGTTTGGGATCGTCACAAAACCATGCCTGAACGCGATGTACGGTCAATCTTAGCCAGCTTTTTATTCACAGCTAAAGACATTGATAAAACGGTAGGTCAATTATCTGGTGGACAAAAAGCACGGTTAACTTTAACTGTTTTATCACTTGAACATGATAACTTCTTACTGATGGATGAACCAACTAACCACTTAGATATCGAAGCAAAAGAAGTACTAGAAAAAGCTTTAAAAGACTTTGATGGTACCCTGCTCTTTGTTTCCCACGACCGTTACTTTATCAATCAACTAGCTAATAAGATTGTTTTAGTTCGCGATGGGCATGCTAAAGTCTACGATGGCAATTATTCTTATTATCTTGATGAGAAGGCAAAACAAGCAGCTATGGCTGAAAATAGTGCCGCTGAGACAGAAGTCGAGCCAAGCAAACAAATTAGCCAGCAAAAACTTTCTTACCAAGAGCAAAAGCAACGTGATTCTCAAAAGAGAAAGTTGCAGCGTGCAATTGATAATGCAGAAAAACAAATTGAACAGCTTGAAGAACGAGAGCAAGAAATCCAAACCGAAATGGCCAATCCAGAAATTGCTTCAAGCTTTGATAAATTGGGGCCACTGCAAGAACAACTTTCTGATGTACAACAGAAATTAGATGAAGCAAATTCTGCCTGGGAAAAGGCAATCGAAGAAATGGACAATTTTGAATAAAAGTATAATAAGTAAGTTCTATGTACTGAGACGTAAAAAGTAGACAATTAAAATATTGGATTAATACAGGCTTGACTTCGATACTCTTTCGGGGTTAAGCCTTTTAATCTGCTCTTTATCCTTTCGTTGTTACAGTATTCGATATATTCCTCGATTGCTTGAGTTAATTCTTGAAGATTATGATACTTGTATTCTTGATCATAGAACATTTCAGTTTTGAGCAGGCCAAAGAAGTTCTCCATTAGCCCATCATCCATGGAGTTGCCCTTTCTGGACATGCTTTGAGTAATACCATGGAGTTTTAAAGCTCGCTGATAACGAGGGCTTTGATACTGACAGCCCTGATCAGTATGAAAAATGCAGTTATTAAGAGCTGTTTCTTTGGCAAAAGCCTTGTCAAGCATTGTCATTACTAAATCCATATCTGGATGTTTGGAGATAGTATAAGAAACTATATCGCCACCGCAGCCGTCTAGAATAGGCGATAAATAAAGCTTTTCATTATTAAGATGAAATTCAGTGATATCAGTATACCATTTTGTGTTAGGCAGGGCTGCGAAGAAATCACGATGAATTAAATTTGTAGCTATTTTGCCAATAGTACCTTTATAGCTTGAATATTTGCGCTTATTGCGCCTGATGCCTTTAAGACCTAATTTATGCATCCAATAGCGAACGGTTTTCTCCGTAACTTTCCAGCCCTCTCTGATTAACTGCAAAGCTACTCTGCGATATCCATAGCGGCCTTGATGATGATTAAAAATCTCATGGATTCTAGCAATAAGCTTTGACCGTTTAGGCTTGACGGGCTGTCGTTTGATAATCTTGTAGTATGAGCTTCCGGCAATTATAGGTAGCTCAGGGTGCTCTGCAATCGCAGCTAATACATAATTTAAACTAACTTTGAATTCTTGCCTTAGATCCGTAATCACCCTAGCTATTTCTTCTGATCTTCTTGATCCAAGGCACTTAGTTTTTTACGTATTCGTTCACAATACGCAATCGCAAGTTTTCTTCTTTCAGCTGCTGGATCTCTTTGGAATAGCTTTGGTTTTTAGTAGTTAAAATTTCTATTCCATGCATATCAATTAATCTAAGCATATAGTCTAAATTAGCTAGATTCATTCTGTACGCTTTAGCCAATTGACTGATTGAGATATTTTCATCTTTCCATTTATGATAAATTTCTATTTTTTGTTCTTTATTAAATTTAGACATAGTAAACATTCTAAGCTAAATAGTGAATTAGTTATCCGACGGGATAATTGATTCACTATTTTTATTCTTTTGTAGAATTAAAGTAGTAGTAAAACGATATGCCCTGAGGTCTTTAGACACTTGATGTCGCATAATAAACTGGCAGTTTTGCTTGAGTTTTCAGGAGTCTCTTCGAAGAATGTGGACACTTAGATGTCGAGTTTAGAAAATTAGATCTGATTTCTTAAGTAAATACGTTTTACTACTTGAGCTTAGGGGGTTATATTATGCAAGTTACTTTTGGAATTGATGTAAGCAAGTCGAATTCTACTGTTTGCGAACTAATTGGTGAAAGTAAAAATGAACTTACTATTACCAATGATCGTCCTGGTTTTATTCAATTACTTCATGAGCTGGCTGCTTTTTCTAAACATCCACAAATTATTTTTGAAGCTACCGGTGTTTATTCACGCAGACTGCAGGCTTTTCTTGAAGACTACGGCTATGAATATGTAATTCTTAATCCTCTTAAAGCTAAAAAAGAAATGGATATGGGACTACGTCATAATAAGACTGATAAAACTGATGCTTATCATTTAGCCTTAATTCAAAGACTATATCATCATCCAATTAATCAACTTCAATCTCAAACTTATAAGCAGCTTAATGCTTTGAGTCGTTTCTATGACCAGTTAACAGCTGACCTAGTAATGGCTAAAAATAGACTTCATCAAGCTTTACAATCGACTTTTCCTGAAATTGAAAATCTATTTTCTTCTGCTAAAGGTAAAAATTACTGGCAAATAGTTGTGCGATATCCTCATTGTGACTTAGTAAGAAGAGAAGATAAAAAACAGCTTATTAACTGGTTAATGAGCTTAAAGGGGATTGCTTTTAAACACGCTCTAAGGACTGCAGATAAATTAATTGAATTAACTTATCAAGCTTATCCAGTTGTATCTTGCTCTAGCATAGAAGTCGAGCAAGTGCAGTATTATGCACACAGATTGCTTAATTTAAGTGATCAAAGAGAAAATTTAATCGCAAGAATGGTTAAGTTAGCGAAGTCTTTGCCTAATCATGATTTAGAAAACCTAGAAAGCATTCCAGGCTTTGCACAGACCACTGCTGTCAGAGTTT
>NZ_PCYV01000048.1:0-11053 GCF_002553785.1 Lactobacillus sp. UMNPBX15 | reverse complement strand
CTTGAGCAAAATCTTTGGTAAAATCATTCATGAAGGAGTTCTTCTTTCTGTATGTGTTTTTTTGTTCAAACCAATCATACGAGAAAGGAACTCCTTTTTCTAATGTTTAAAGAAATAAGTTTAAGGAATCATTCATCCTTACACAAACTATTTTACAGTCTCTATCGTCAGTTTTTATCCGATTGGAAAGGCATAAAATACTATGTATGAATTAACAAAAATCATTAATTATGAAGTTACTCGAGATCTTGTTCTTGAGAGTCAAAAAACGAATCAAAGTTATACTGTGTTTGATGATTCAGATATTTTAGGAGATGATAAGTTCAATTTTTTAAAAACAGGCAATAGGTATAGTTGTAGAATTAGTATTTTAGGCGACTTGAGTGATTCTGTTTCTGGGACAAAATTTAAAGTTATAGGTCAAGAGAAAGTAGGTGGTGTAAAATTTAGAAAGGTTTTTAACTCCGTTGGTGATCTGTTTTATTTGCCAGATTATGATACAAAAGAAAGTAATAGTATAATTTATTTAAATGTTAAAAGATATGATCTTCTTTCAGTGAATGAGATTATTTATAATAAAGATTTTAGAAAGTAAATATTAGAAAAGAGAAAGTAAACTATGACTTATACAGCACTGGGAAAATTTTTGAGAAAACTTAGGGTAGATCGAGATGAACGACTTTATGATATGGCGGAAAACGTCGGGGTAAGCTCGGCTTTTTTATCTGGTGTTGAAAATGGCCATAAGAAGGCTTCCGCATCATTAATTAATAATATTGTTGATAGATATAACTTGGATAGAGAGCAAGAACAAGAGCTAAAAGATGCATTGAGCATAAGTGAAGAAAGCTTGGATATATCTAAATTTTCACCTGAAAAGCAGGAAGCTACATTGATGTTTGCAAGAAAATTTGATGATTTGACAGATAAACAAATAGCTCAAATTCAGAAGATTTTGAAAGAAGGTGAGAGACATAATTAGTTATGATTCAATATTTGAAGCTAAACCAGAATCTCGTAAAGATTTAAGAGCATTAGCTAGAGATGTACGATTATTATTAGGGATAAATCCTTGTCAACTTTATATTGATATTACGCGTGTACTAGAAAAAATATCAGAATTAGATCCTAATTTTTCATTTGAAATTGTAGACAATGATGAATTAGAATGTGATGTTCAGGCACAAACTGATATCGTTAAGGATAAAATTCTTATTAAAGAATCGGTGTACATGGGAGCGATTAGAAATGTTGGACGTGATAGAATGACAATAGCACATGAGTTGCTACACCTTATATTACATCAACCTTCTTCACTGACTCTATATAGAAGAAATGGAGAAATTCCAATATATAAAAATCCAGAATGGCAAGCAGAATGTTTTGCCGGTGAATTATTGATGCCATATGAAAGAATAAAAAACATGAGTGAATCAGAAATAGTTGATAAATGCAAAGTTTCTCAAATTGCAGCTCATTATCAATTAACTCATATTTAATTAAAAATGTGATAATTGCGTCTTTCTTTGCATATCCTTAAATTTGGCGCGGAAGCCAAATTTATATCAAAGTTGAGAGAGAACAAGATTTCAGTATAAAACTTCTAGGCACTTATATTGAAGAATTGATGAAGAAATATAAGTTGATGTAGTTAACGATTATTATATGAAAAAAGAAAGTTTGTTAGATGACAAGCTTTCTTTTTATTTAAATCTAGCAGTAAAATTTTCAGCAAATTCAAGTTAACTTAAAACTTATCTCAAAAGTCTTAAGAGATTAAAATTAATTTGAATTACAGGTTAAAGTTGAGGTAGAAATTAAACTAATTTGAATTAGATTAGCTTGAACGGATATAAAATAATTTTAAGAAACTATCAAATTTTTTGTGTATAATAGTGTTATTCAGAGTTATTAACAATCAATTTTTAATTAGAAAAGAAGGATACTATTTTAGACTCTAAACCCGCCCGATGGGGCACAAAAGCATATCGTGACGCTAAGAAGTTATATATGAAGGCTTTTCCAGCTTGGGAAAGATTCTCCATGTTTTCTCTTTTAGCAATGTCATTACACCGAAATGTTAAGTTTCACGCAATTTATAATGATGGTCAGTTTTGCGGCATTACTTATTATGCTGAGAATGATAATACAGTCTATTTGACCTATTTAGCCATTAATGAAAAATTGCGAGGACAAGGTTATGGTTCCAAGATCTTGATGATGTTAGAGGATCGATTCCCTGATAAGCAAATTGTCATTGATATTGAGCCAGTTACCAAGAAGGCGAAAAATTATAAGCAGCGTGTTAGTCGCCTGAAATTCTATGAAAGAAATGGATTTCACAGGACTGACCGCAAATTGGTTGATCCTGATGGTGAATTTGAAGCTTTGACTACCGGTAAAAAGCTAGACATTGATAGTTTTACTAGAATGTTGAAGCAGATGAGCTTTGGATTTTATCAAGCAAAAGTTGAAAAATAAAAGAAGCCTAGTTAGCAGATCAGATTGCTGGCTAGGCTTTTTTTGATTATTGCGGTATTCTTGAACTTAACAAAGAAGGGAGGCACATATGATGACAATAGGAGAAGCTCTGAAAGAAGAAAGAATTAAGCGAGGATTATCAATTAGAAAAATGGTAGGAGATATTATTGATCCCTCTTCATATAATAAGGTGGAAAAAGGGATGCGAAATATCGGATCTGATGCACTAGTCAGACTATTGTTTTTGCATAACATAGATATCAATGAATTTTTCTCCAAATTAGAGGATTCTTATGCGCCTGCATTTACTGTACGTGAGAAATACTTAGATCAGCAGATGCGAGTGGCTTTTAACCAGCGCGATCTTAAGAAAGCAGAAGAAGTATGTAGGAAAATTCAAGAGCTTAAAGGAAAGCCTGTTCTTAAGCTAAGAGCTATAGTCGCAATTGCGTATTTAAAAAATAACGTTGAAAATTTGAGCGAACAAACTAAAAAAGCAATATTTGATCAATTAGATAAGAATGATGATTTGAGCAATAATATTGAGGCGATTAAGCTGTTTGCAAATACAATGCCAGTGTTTACCAACGAGCAGTTGAATTACTTAATGCACATTTATATTTCAAAAATTATTAAAAGAAATGACGTGTCAATTTCGGATCAAAAAAGATTTGCAATTGCTAGTGTCAATTATTTGAGAGCTTGCTATGAAAGAAAAATTCCTTTAAATGATTCTATGCTAGAAATTGAAAACTATATTATGGAGATTGATGATTCCTCTTTCCTCGTATATAAAGGTGTAGTCAAATTAAGTTTAGCTGCGATACGAGGGGATAAAGAGCGAGCTGAGCAAATAAAGCGAGAATTAATTGATGTTGGATATGAAATAGCTAGGAAATGGATAATTTAGTTGTGGTTTTTTGACCACGATTAAATTATTTTTTTGTTTTTATGATAAATTTATGGATATTTAATTGGAGGTGGCTACCTGATGAATGAAAAGAAAATACAAATTAATTTAAGATGGGTTCTATCAGTTTTGCCCGTTAGGTTTACAATTGCGATTATAGTTTTATCAATCACTAGTTCATTTGAGGGAGTGATCAATGGGTATGTTATGGGACAAATGACTAACATTGCTTTTAATAATTTCGCTGGTGTTGGGACTTTTGTTTTATTGGTTTTAGCAGCCTATTTGATTACCTATGTTTCGGCGTATTTATTTTTGCTAACGAATCAAAAGGCAATTCAAATTTTAAATCAAAAATTAAAATTTGCTTTTTTTGCTTCTAGCTTTTATCAAGAAAATCAAGCTGATTCAAATTCTTCTGATGTAATTAATAATGTGACGAACATTTCCAATCAAATTCAAGGACATTATTTCCAGCCTTTGTTTTATTTGATTCAAGCCATTATGACGGTCATTTCTACAACATTTGTAGTATTAGAGACCAATCTGTTATTAGGTATGATATATGTATTGCTTTCAGCATTAAGTATGATTCCTAACCAGCTTGGTAAAAAACAGATGAATCAAAAAACAGACAATTGGAGTCAATCTAATTCATCTTTAGTCACAATCATGAAAGACATTTTTGAAGGGAAAAATGAGATTAGAAAATTTGATGTTAAGAATCTCTTCTTCAAAAAATTCTCCAATTCGTTAAATACTGAGGAAGAAAATTATTTTCAATTAAACAAAGTTCAGTTTACAGTTCAATTTTGTGCATGGGTTTGTGCAGTTCTAGCAAATATAATACCAATGGGTATTGGATTATTGATGGTTGTCAACCACTTTGGTGGTGTTGAGATCGGGACGATTGTGACATTAACCTTAACTGCTGACCATGTTTTGGGTGGAGTACGTGAAATCGTTGGTTACCAAACGCAAATTAGTAGTACTAAGAGTATTAGAGATATTGGAATTGAAGAAGATAAGAATAGCGTTCAGGCTTCAGAAGTTGGCGAAAATAGCTTAACTCTAAAAGATGTGGCTTTTGATCGTGGTGATAAAGAAATTTTTCAAAATGTAAACTTACAATTGAAGAACAGTGATAAAGTCATTATCAATGGTGATTCAGGAGTAGGTAAGTCAACTTTACTGAATATTATTTCAGGTCAACTAAAGCCAACCAAAGGTAAAGTAGAATTTGGCAACCGGTCAATCTCTCTTGGGGATTCGATTTTGGTTTCTCAAAAGTCATGGTTATTTGCTGGAAACGTGGCTGATAATCTTTCATTGTATGAAAATTTTTCTGATGAAGAAATGGAAGAAGTTTTGAAAAAGGTCCATCTTTGGGATGAATTAGGAGATAAACCACTACAATTTAAAATTGAGAGTGAAGGGAGCAATTTGTCAGGTGGACAGGCTCAACGACTAACAATTGCTCGAGGATTATTGAGACATAAACGATTATTTTTGCTTGATGAGATTACTTCAAGCTTAGATAAAGAAAATTCGCATGCGATCAGAAAGCTGATTTACACTTTACCAATCATGACTGTAGAGGTTGCACACAATATCGATGCCGAGTTAGTTAAGCAGTATGGTATTGAAATCCGAAAATTAACTAAGAATGGATTAAGTTGATGAATGATTGGGCACTTTTTTATGCAAATGATGTTTTAGTAAACAACAAAGAACACCATATATCATTATTTGTAAAACTAATCCATAATCAAATTGAAAATTTAAATGTGAAGTATACGTATTGTGAACTTCAAGAAATGGAAAATTTGTGTAATAAAAAAGCAGTAAAATGGCTAAAAGAATTTCTTGAAATTAATTTTAATTTTAAAGTTAAAATCGAAATTGATTTTGATACTGAGGCAGTAACACCATTTTATGTGGTAAGCAAGAATAAGATAATTTTACCGTATAAATTTATGTTATTAAAAAGTAGTAATAACATATTAGACCATGAGATATTTAACTTCTTTCTGTTTCACGAATTAGGACATGCTGTTTTAGATCAAAATTCACCTCAAATCTATAAAATAAAGATGATACAAGATATCTTTTATTATTTAGGAAAAAAGTATAGTCAAATAAATCTAAGGACTGATAAGAAAAAAATATTTTTGAATTTAAAACAAGTTTATAGAGAATTTCTACCTGATTTTATTGCAATTTATTTATTAGAAAAAAAGTTTAGCATGTGTGTAAACTGGAATGAATTTTTGTCTTGTTTTGAATACTTCAAAACTAAGACCGAGATGTGTACTATTTTTGCTTTTGATACGCACGCCCCTATTGAAGCTAGACTATATGTAAGCAAGATGGCAGTAGATTATTTTCGTAAACATGATAATAAAAATTGAAAGAAGCTTAGTTAGTGATTCTCATAAGATTGCTAACTAAGTTTTTTGAATAGGATATAATCTAAACTGTATGATGTATGTTAAAATAAAATGAAAATGCAATAATTAACTAGAAAACGAGAAGAAATATGAAAGACTATGTAATTTTAAATAATGGTGTCAAAATGCCACGCTTGGGCTTTGGTGTTTATCAAATTGATGACTTGGCTCAAACGCAGCAAGTTGTGGAAAATGGCTTAGAAGTTGGTTATCGACTTGTGGATACTGCCCAAATTTATGGAAATGAACAGGCGGTTGGAGATGCACTTGTGCATAGCAGCATCCCACGAGAGGATATTTTCGTCACTTCTAAAATCTGGGTCGATAAGTATGGCTATGATCAGACTTTGCAAGCCTTTGACGATTCAATGAAAAAGCTGAAGTTAGATTATATTGATTTGTATCTGATTCATAAGCCATATAACGACTACTATGGTACTTGGCGGGCTCTAGAGCGGCTATACAAGGAAGGACGCATTAGGGCAATTGGTGTAAGTAGTTTTTGGAATGAACGCTTAGCTGATTTGATTACTTTTAATGATGTAAAGCCGGCTGTGAACCAGATTGAGACTAATGTCTGGAATCAAGAATGGAAATCACAGCAATATATGGAAAAAGAGGGCGTGCAACCTGAAGCCTGGGCACCATTTGCGGAAGGAGCCAACCACATTTTCACTAATCCTGTCTTGCAAAAGATTGCAGAAAAGCATCATAAGACTACTGCTCAGGTAATGTTGAGATGGTTTTTACAAAGAAATTATGTGGTGATTCCTAAGTCAATTCATAAAAACAGATTAATGGAAAACTTTGATGTGTTTGACTTTGAACTAGATAATGAGGATATGGCATTAATCAAGACTTTGGATCAAGGCTACAGTGTTTTAGAAGATGAGATGGATCCGGAAATTGCGGAAAGTTTTCGGTAGTAGGCATTAAAAATGTGTCCAGCCTCGTAATTAGATATAATTAAGAACAAGAAAGTGATTTCAAAATACGAGGTGATCCCTATGAAAAAGATGAGATTAATCGGCACAATTATCGGTGTTGCTGGAGCTATTGGTGCAGTAGCGGCGATTGTTTATAAAAAATTCAAAGAAAAACAGGCAATGGTGAATACGCCACAGGAGAAAACTTTACTTTTAGGCAATACTTCTAGTAAAGCCAAAAGTGAGTTAATGAAGGCAGAATTGTCTGAGAAGGATCAAGTTGAGACAAATAACACCGAAATTCCGCATGTTTCACTTGATGACGATAAGCCTAGAATATTTGAAGATAAATAAGATGAAAAAGCTCAATCTGCATGAATTTTGTAGGTTGAGCTTTTTGAATGATCTATTTGAGTAAATTATCTTCAAGATGTTTAAGGTGCTTAACGCGATTTAGATAATCATTGTTTTTCTGTAAATTGTAGATATATTTTTTGCCAATTTTCTCATTGGATAGTAAATGCTTCTCTACTAATGAATTTACATATTTTCTAATCGTGGTTTGTTTACCAAAATGATTCTGCGGATCTTTAACAATATCATTTATTGAAAAATTAGGATTTCTGCTAGCAAAAGACATAATAAATTTCTCTGGTTCAGTTAATTTTTCCTGATTATCAATTGCAAAAGTCTTAAAAATACGAATGCGAGTAGTATTGATTTCATAATCAATGTTAATTTCAGGATCATTTAAATTATTTTGCAACACAGTATTAAGAATTCTTGGACCACCGCTAGCTGCAGTTTCAGAGACACCAATTCGTCTGAATAAACTAGCGATTTCAGTATTTCTAATGGAGGAATATTGTCCACGTAAAAACGATTCTTTACTTACGCGCATAGTACCAGGGTTTGTAAATTCAAAGTAACTAGGTCTATCTACAATTTTGACACCTACCATACCATCATAATATGAGTGCATTAAACAATTAACTAGAGCTTCTTTAGCTGCAATGATTAAATCGTTATGGTAGGACGTTCTACTAAGGTCGTTACCTTGAATAAATGGATCAGGTATATTTGTTTCTATTTTAGCTAAAACTAAATTATAAAAAGAAAAGATATTTAAAGTAGGGTAATTCATATCACCTGCAGAAGCTCTATCATTCCAGTTAGTGGAATTATCACTATTATATTGCTGGTAATCTAATTGAAAGCGTGGGAAACGATCTGTTATCGAAATATATTTTCCAAAGAAAAGGAGACCACCATCTGTAAGATGATATTCATTTGAATTACTTAATCGGTCTTTTCTGAAAACACCAATTGAATATAAAAAATCTTGATCACTAAGTTGAGAATTAGTATTAATAATACCTTTTTCTTCAATTATTTTGCGATATTCTTTGATACTTTCTGCATCTAGATCTTCTATTGTATAGGTCGAAGGGAGTAAGTGAGTATTAATCTCGCTTTGACTTTCAACTGTAAAATATTTAAGTTGCTCTTTAGTAGCTACTTGATCTCCGTCACCAGTTCTAATATATGCTTTACCGAATGCAGTTATTGGACGAGTATTAAAGGGTTCTGGATGAATTATTACTTGAATAATAGTTTTATTTTGAAAAAAAGAAATCTGAACATCATTATTTTGGATTACAGGTCGATTAAGGCATGAAATATTGTTATTATCATTGAAAATTTGTGTTTCAATGTCTTCAACATTGTCTACACCAGTTATACTAAATTCATGTTTACTCTTATCTTCTGCTATGCCTAATACTATTATTCCACCTGAAGTATTAGCAAAAGAGCTAACAGTTTCCCAAAATGATTTAGGTAATTTCCAACTAGCTTCTTTGTATTCGATGTTTTCATTTTCAGATGGTGTTTTAAAATTACCAGTTTGTGTAATTGCTTTGAAGTTTAAAAAGTCCATTTAATATCACCTCATGACTTAAATTTATTTGTGTAAATAAATTATATACTATTGCTCTCGTAACTTACACTAACTTTCGCCAACTTTCGCGCAACTTACAACATTGTGTGCGCAAAGTGAGAGTAAAAAATAAACCCGCTAGCTATCATTGCGATAACTAACGGGTTTTTGAATGGCTTATTCTATCTATTGGTAAATTTTACCTTCTTGTTTTTCTTGCTTAATCTTTTCTTCTTGAGCTTTTTCACTAGCTGCTTTCTTAGGCAAAATCCAGTTTAAAAGCATTCCGATGATGGTGGAAAGGGCAACTGAGGTAAGTTGGAAATTGCCCAGTTGTAAGTAAGCTCCACCAATCCCGATAACCAAGATGACAGAAGCAATCAACATATTGCGCTTTTCACCAAAATCAATTTGATCATCAACTAAGATCTTTAAACCATTAGATGCAATTGTTCCGAAAAGTAAGAAGGAAATCCCACCGATAACTGGCATTGGAATTGATTCGATCAATGCGGCAAGTTTACCGACAAAGCTGAAGATAATTGCTGAAACAGCAGCACCGGCTAATACCCAAACTGAGTAAACTTTAGTCATAGCTAACACACCGATATTTTCACCGTATGAAGTGGTAGGAGGACCACCAATGAAACCAGCGATAATCGTTGAAAGACCATCACCCATCATCGTTCTGTGTAAGCCAGGATTCTTGAAGAAGTCACGCTTAGTTAATGAATTCAATACCATAATGTGGCCCATGTGCTCTGTCATCGTAACGAAGGCAATTGGTGCCATGGCTAAAATAGCGGCAGGATACCATTTGAAGTGGTAACTGATTCCAGGCACATCAAGTGCTGGCAATGTGAACCAAGCTGCTTTTTCCACGCCAGAGAAATCAACAATTCCGAGGCAGCAGGATAAGATATAGCCACAGATAATTCCTAGCATAATTGAAACCAAACTGGTGAAGCCTTTGAAGCACATTTGGAAAACTAAAGTCATGACCAAAGTGAAGATAGCTACACCGAAGTAAGTCAAATCATACTTAGAATTATTCATCATAGCGTCATTAGCGGCAGTAGTTGCTAGTGACAAACCAATAACGATGATGATTGGTCCAACTACGATTGGTGGTAAAACTTTGTTAACCCAGCCTGAACCAATTTTGCTAATGATGATCGCAACAACTACGTAAACTAAACCAGAAGCGATCGCACCCTGGGCAACTGCGGGGTAGCCATCAGCCTTCATTAAGGCTTGCATTGTAGCAACGAAGGCAAAACTTGATCCGAGGTATGCTGGAATCTTGAAGTGGGTCAAGAGCATGTGGACCAAGGTACCGATTCCTGATGAAAGTAGAGCGATGCTTGGGTTAATTCCAATTAAAATTGGCACTAAAACGGTAGAACCAAACATAGCAAACATATGCTGTAAGGATAGCAGTACGCCTTGGCCGAATTCCGGCTTTTCATAGACGTCTAAAACGGCCTCCGGATTTCTGTACTTTTCTTTTTTATTCATTCAAAAAACTCCTATTTAACGATTTCGATACTATCTTTATCATCGACTTCAGTCATTGCAACTTTGACCTTCTCGTTCATTGCCGTTGGGATATTCTTTCCAATAAAGTCAGGACGAACTGGCAATTCACGATGACCGCGGTCAACTAGGACAGCTAAATTAATCTTAGCTGGACGGCCTTGATCCATTAATGCATCAAGTGCAGCTCTAATTGTCCGACCTGTGAAAAGAACGTCGTCAACTAAGATAACGTTTTTATCGGTGATATCGAAGTCAAGTTGTTGGCTGTGGATCATCTTTTCCTTCTCAGCCTCTGGTAAATCATCGCGGTATTGAGAAATGTCAATTGCCCCTACAGGGACTTCAACATCTTCCAAGTTTTTCAAATTTTTGGCGATTCGCTCAGCCAAGTACCAGCCGCGAGTTTTAATTCCGACTAATACAAGGTTTTCAGTACCTTTATTGCGTTCGACAATTTCATAGGTCATCCGCATCAAGGCACGTTTCATGCCTAAAGCATCGATTATTTCTTTTGCCATATATTTTCCTTTCTGGATGACCAATAAGAAAAAGACCACCAAGAGCGCTGGGCTCAAGATGGTCTTTCTGTTTTTGCCAGTACAAAAATAATACTGACTACTGCAGACTTCCTTCTTAGCCTCACGGGACTAACTTTAAAGGTCATCACTATTATTTTCTTTATATTTAACTAGGAAAAAAGTGAATTGTCAAGATTTCGTAAAAAATGTAAGTGTCAATATTTTTGCGGTAGGTTGTGAACCATTAGTCTAACCTTAATTTCTTAAATATTTATCTGATTTATTTTCCT
>NZ_PCYV01000047.1:0-11542 GCF_002553785.1 Lactobacillus sp. UMNPBX15 | reverse complement strand
CGATTAATGGAAATATCCCGAAAGGCATCCTAAATCTCACAGCCGTTTACACAAGTTTTTATACTGAACCATAATAATCAAGAATTGAGTCAACATAATGCAGGTCTTGGCTAATGCCATCGACATATTCATAAGACCAGAAATTGCTCCAGTCAAAAATAATAGCAACTTTAGCCTTAGTCTCTGAGCCGAGAATGGTCGATCCCGCCTGCTTTAACTTTTGCCCTAAGTCAGTTAATTCATGAAAGACTCGTGTATCAGTTCTTTGTGAATGAGCAATAATTGCACTGTGGAATTTTTCGGAACCACCCACTGCTTGCTTTAATTGGAAGAACTGAACAGTGTCAGCACCGTGAGCAACAGCTTGCAATTCGGTTGCGGCCATTTGACCTGGACGCTTTAGTGGACTGTAAGATTGCCAGTTAACTTGTGAAGGTGCAGATTCCATTAACATAAATGATTGATGCTTAAGGCTTCTCATTAAGTCATACAAGAATGCTGGCTTATAAGCAGGTGCGTCGTAAGTTGGATAACTATCATAGGAAATAATATCTTGATCCTTGGCCCACTTTTGATAGTCAATCATCTTGTTTGGCAAACTGTGGAAGTTAGTAGTTACAGGCGTTTCAGGATCGTACTTCTTGATGACTGCCTTTTCCATCTTGAAGAGGTTTTGCAAACTTTCGGATTGAAAGCGCAAGTAGTCGATTGAAAGGCCAGCAACAATGGTTTCGCTACTTTCTGGACCCCATGCATCCCCCAACTCGTTTGGAACAACAATTTCATCCCAGTCATAAATCGTGTGACTCCAAACATTCATGTTCCAAGCCTTGTTGAGCGCACCCAAGGTCTTGTATTTGTTTCTCAACCAGTCACGGAAGGCGTTTTGACAATTTCCACAGTAGCAGTTGCCACCGTATTCATTGTTCACGTGCCAAACTACGATATGCGGATTGTCAGCGTAGTGCTGGGCCAATTTTTCAACTAACTCACTATCCAGTCTTTGATAATTCTTGCTGTTCGGACAGAAATTGTGCCGCTGACCAAAGACGTGACGTCTGCCTTGGTAATCAACTCTTGCGATATCCGGATACTTTTTAAACATCCAGGCTGGCATTGCGGCTGTTGCCGTACCCATCACAATATCAAAGTTTGCATCAGATAATTCTTGAACGATCTTGTCTAATTTAGAAAAGTCATAGACTCCTTCTCTAGGTTCAAGAACTGCCCAAGAGAAAATATTAATTGTAGCTGAATTTAAATCTACCTTTTTAAAGACCTTAATGTCTTCAGGCCATGTTTCTTCTGTCCATTGATCGGGATTGTAGTCTCCACCATAAAGAAAACGTGATAATGTTTTTGTCATTTTTAAGCCTCTACTTAAACTGGACTTCTACTACTTCATCACCATGTTTTACAGTAGAACCTGCTTTAATTGAACTAGCTTTTTTAATTCTACCTGGTTGAGTGTAGAAGGTAACGATCGTATCCTTGTAGCCATTCTTAAGAGCCAAATCACGATCAAATTCTAGTAATAAGTTACCCTTCTTGACTTCTTGTCCATCATCATAATACGTTTCAAAGCCTTCACCACGCAAGTTTACTGTTCCAAGACCAACGTGGACGACTACTTGCAAGCCATTATCTGAGATAATCTCAAAGGCGTGTTTTGTACCAAAGGTAAATCTAATCTTACCATCGAATGGTGCATAGATCTTGCCGGCACTTGGTTTGATTGCGAATCCCTTTCCTGGGAATGGCTTACCATCTTCGTCGACGACGGAGGACATTTGCATCAATTCACCATCGGCTGGTGCGTAAATCTTTTGCTGTCTAGGTCTTGCTTTAGTTGAATCGTCTTTTTCGATTTCACCTTCAGCAAGCTTAGTCTTCAATTCTTCAACAACTTTGGCGTGTTTCTTTTCGGTCAAAGTTACTTTGCTTAAGAACACGATGATTGAAATCACAGCTAAGATTAAAGGAATATATAAGGCCATTGTATTAAAAGTGCTGATATCATGTGCTGTCATGTCGGCAGCAGTTGCGGCACCTGTCATACCAGCTGCAATAGCTACATATCCAACCAAAGCATTAGAAACAGCACCAGTGAATTTATCGATCATTGGACGAACTGCCAAAACGACGGCCTCGTTTCTTTGACCACTCTTAAGCTGACCATATTCAATCGCATCAGTTAAGGTCAAAACAGTTACTAATTGAGCAAAGTTGATGTTGAATAAAACCAACCCTAAGTCCATTAACACAACATTATCACGGCAGAAAATGAATAAAAGATAAGCACAGATCATGCAAGTTTGACCTGCAACAAACAACCATTTTCTTGGAATGTACTTATTTAAAACTGGGAATAATGGACTGACACAGAACCCTACAATCGTTGCAGCAAGCCCTACAACCCAGAATTCGCCTGGTTTACCAATGACAAACTTGTACAGGTAGAACAAAACCCCGTTAGTAATAGTGTTAGCAAGTGAAAAGACTAAGTAGGCTAAACTCGGCCAAAGAATTTGATCGTTATGGAAAATAGCACTGAAGACTTGAGGCAAAGTAGTTTTCTGCTTGGCTGAATTTCTAATTAAATTGTGCTTTTCTTTAGTACCTAAGCAAACAATAATGGCACAAACAATTGCTAAAGCTGAAATTACGGCCGCAAAGGCAAGCCAACCTGGTGCGCCTTCTTCATGTTTACCAGTAACTGCATAAGTTACCCCAGTTACTAAAGGAACAACGATAATTGCTAAACCGTTCCAACCAATAGCACCTGAAAAGGCACCCAATGAAGTATAAATACCACGCTCATGTGAATCTTCACTTAAAGCCGGAACCATACCCCAATATGAAACATCGGATAATGAATAGAAGATATCAAAACCGATGTAGATAATTACGAATAAGATAGCGAAAAAAATCCAATTGCTTTGCGCTAAGCCAAAGATTCCAGTAAATAAAATTAATAATACTGCACTAACTACAGTACCCAAGAAAATCCATGGCTTAAACTTTCCCCATCTTGTTTTGGTATTATCAACTATGTTGCCCAAGATTGGGTCAATAACCAACTCGACAATTCTAATCACTACCATTAAGCCAGTGATTAAACCAATCAATTTATCAGCTACTGATTGCTCTAGCCCACTGAACATTCCGCTAGTAATAAAAATAATAAAGTATGTACTCATTACACCATAAAAAGCTGCGTGTCCTAAGTTACCCAGACAGAATGATGCATAGGAAATTATTTGTTTCCCTGAATTTTTATGACCGTTTGTCATAATGCTTCCTCCTAAATTGTTATCATCTGTAACCGTTTACATATCTGAGTATACGCTTAGTATCAGTTTCGGTAAATTATTTATTTAATATAACTAAATTATTTACTTATAGTAAAAATAAAAGAGAATGCTATGCTTCAGCATTCTCTTTTCAAAATATTCAAAATAAAAAATTTTTATTTACTAAAAAATTTACTCACCTTTAGGAATAAAGCTTTTACGTACCACCAAGTTAGTGTTCATATTCACATCAATATGCGCACGATCAGGTTGAATAATTAAATTGGTCAGCATAGTTAAAGCTAAATCAATCATTTCCTGCTGGTTGATGTTGTAAGAAGAAAGTGGTGGTGATACGTACTTCACTACATTACTGTTATTGATACTCAAGATTGCGGTATCTTTTGGTACGTTAATATTTTCTTCGTTAAAGGCCTGTAAAACACCGACTGCTAATGTATCAGAAGCAATTAAAAATGCATCTGGTAAATTGTTCTTGTACTTCTTTATTACTTCTTTGCCAAGCTTATAACCATTTTCAACGCTGAATGGTCCTGAAACGAACACGTTGCTGTCATCTTTTCCGCGAACCTTCATATATTCCGCAAAGGCAACGGAACGTGGATCATTTTCTTGAATATGATCATGCTTAGGGCCAACACCACCAATAAAACCAATCGATTCATAGCCGTTTTTAATAAACAAATCAATAGCATTCTTAACTGTTAAAGTTAAGTTAGGTCTAATTGAATCGAACAATTCGGGAGCTGGATTAGTATCAACAAACACCCCATTTGGTAAAACTCCGTGCAATTTTACCAACTCAGCATTTTCGATTGGCGCTGCTCCAACTCCAATAAAACCTTGGAACAATGAGGCATTTTCAATTAAGTCAGCTGCATTATAAAAGGTCTTCATCTTCATTGATTCTTGCTTAACGGTTTCTACCAAGGCTTGCTTTAAAGAAGTAAAATACTCATCTTGCAACTGTTCTTTATGGTTAGTGCGGTAAAGAAGCGCAATTGTAGGCTTAATTTCCTTTTCTTGGTGGTCTTTCCAATAACCAAGCTTATTAGCAATTTCTAAAATTTTATTTTTGGTATCTGCAGTAATCGATAAGTTAGGATCATTATTGAGCAACCGCGAAACAGTCGCAGAAGAATACCCCGACTTTTGTGCAATTTCTTTAATAGTTGTCATAATTATTTCTTTCCCATTTACTAATATTCCTGTCTTTATTATACAAAATATTTACTTAATTCCAATAAAGATCAATTTTATTCAAAAATATTTTTCTCGAGATTTGCCAATTAATTTATTTACTTTTAAATACTAAATTATTTATTTATTTGATAAATTATTTAATTTGGTATTATAATAAAACCGTTTTCAAAATATATTTTTTATAGAAACTAGGTCTTATCATGAAAGCAAATATCAAATGGCTTGATGATCCTGAAGTCTTCAGGATTAATCAACTGCCAGCTCACAGTGATCATCCTTTTTACAAAGATTACCGTGAATGGCAAAACCACAGCAGCAGTTTTAAACAAAGCCTCAACGGTGCCTGGCAGTTTCATTTTTCAAAAGATCCTCAAAGCCGGCCCATTGATTTTTACAAACGCAGCTTTGACTCATCTTCCTTTGACACCATCCCCGTTCCTAGTGAAATTGAATTAAACGGCTACGCCCAAAATCAATACACTAACATTCTGTATCCCTGGGAAAGCAAAATCTATCGTAAACCTGCCTACACCCTGGGGCGCGGCATCAAGGATGGCGATTTTAGTCAAGGAAAAGACAACACAGTCGGTTCATATCTTAAACACTTTGACTTAAATCCTGCTTTAGCCGGCCATGACATCCATATTCAATTCGAAGGCGTTGAACGGGCCATGTATGTCTATCTCAACGGTCACTTCATCGGTTACGCCGAAGATAGTTTCACACCTTCCGAATTCGATCTTACACCTTACATTCAAGCAAAAGACAACATCTTAGCTGTCGAAGTCTTCAAACACAGCACTGCTTCCTGGCTAGAAGATCAAGATATGTTTAGATTCTCCGGTATTTTTCGTTCAGTTGAACTCTTAGCCTTACCTCGGACTCATCTAATGGATCTAGATATCAAACCAACTGTTGTTAATGATTACCATGACGGTGTCTTCAACGCTAAATTGCACTTTATGGGTAAAACCAGTGGCAATGTCCACGTCTTAATTGAAGATATCGATGGCAAAACTTTGCTTAATAAAAAGTTGCCACTTAAATCAACCGTTGAAATTGAAAACGAAACTTTTGCCAATGTTCACCTATGGGACAACCATGATCCATACCTTTATCAATTAATCATTGAAGTTCATGACCAAGATGGCAAATTAGTTGAACTTATTCCTTACCAATTTGGTTTTAGAAAAATTGAAATTACCAAGGATCATGTGGTTTTGCTTAACGGCAAAAGATTAATCATCAACGGCGTTAATCGTCACGAATGGGATGCTAAGCGTGGCCGCAGTATTACCCTAGCCGACATGAAGCAAGACATTGCTACCTTTAAACACAACAACATCAATGCCGTTAGGACCTGCCACTATCCAAATCAAATTCCTTGGTACTATCTCTGCGATCAAAACGGAATTTACATGATGGCGGAAAACAATTTGGAGTCCCACGGCACCTGGCAAAAGTTAGGCCAAGTTGAAGCTACTTCCAATGTACCCGGCAGCATCCCCGAATGGCGTGAAGTCGTCGTCGACCGTGCCCGCAGCAATTATGAAACCTTCAAGAATCACACTGCAATCTTATTCTGGTCACTTGGCAACGAATCATATGCCGGCAGCAACATCGCCGCTATGAACAAACTCTACAAAGATCACGATTCTTCTCGCCTCACCCACTACGAAGGCGTCTTCCATGCACCAGAATTTAAGAAAGAAATCTCAGACCTTGAAAGCTGTATGTATTTGCCACCTAAAGAGGCAGAAGAATATCTCCAAAATCCTAAAAAGCCACTTGTCGAATGTGAATACATGCACGACATGGGCAACTCCGACGGTGGCATAGGCTCTTACATCAAGCTAATTGATAAATACCCTCAGTACATGGGCGGCTTTATCTGGGACTTCATCGATCAGGCTCTGCTTGTGCATGATCCAGTCAGCGGACAGGACGTATTGCGTTACGGTGGCGACTTTGATGATCGTCACTCCGATTATGAATTCTCTGGCGACGGTTTAATGTTCGCAGACCGCACACCCAAACCAGCAATGCAGGAGGTTAGATACTACTATGGCTTACACAAATAATTTACACGTCGTTTATGGCGAAGCTAGTTTAGGAGTCAATGGTCAAGATTTCGCCTATTTATTCAGCTACGAGCGTGGTGGCCTTGAATCTTTGAAAATCAAGGACAAAGAATGGCTTTACCGCACGCCTACACCAACTTTTTGGCGGGCGACCACCGATAACGATCGCGGTAGCGGCTTTAATCAAAAAGCAGCCCAATGGCTAGGAGCTGACATGTTCACTAAATGTGTGGGTATTCACGTTCAAGTTGACGATCACCAATTCGACGAATTGCCTATCGCTCCAATCAATAATCAATTTAGCAATCAGGAATTTGCCCATGAAGTAAAAGTGGCTTTTGACTACGAAACTTTAACTACTCCTGCAACCAAAGTCAAAATCATTTACAATATTAATGATGCTGGTCACATGACGATTACCATGCATTATTTTGGTAAAAAAGGCTTGCCGCCTTTGCCTGTTATCGGCATGAGATTCATTATGCCAACCAAGGCTAAAAGTTTTGACTATACTGGCTTGTCTGGTGAAACCTACCCTGACAGAATGGCTGGAGCAGAACGCGGAACTTTCCACATTGACGGCTTGCCAGTTACTAAGTATCTTGTACCACAGGAAAACGGGATGCACATGCAGACTAATGAATTAGTCATCACCCGTAATTCTACGCAAAACAATGCGGACAAAGATGGCGACTTTAGTTTAAAGATTACGCAAACTAAGCAGCCATTTAACTTCAGTTTACTGCCATACACTGCAGAAGAATTAGAAAATGCCACCCACATTGAAGAGTTGCCATTGGCTCGTAGAAGCGTATTGGTAATCGCGGGAGCTGTTCGCGGCGTAGGCGGCATCGACAGCTGGGGCTCCGATGTAGAAGAGCAATACCACATCGATCCTGAGCAAGATCATGAATTCTCATTTACGCTAAATTAATTTAAAGAATTTATTTTGAATTAGTAAATAATTTACTAAATAGTGTGTTATAATGTAATCGATTTCAATAAAAGATAATAACTAAAATAAAGGAGCGCAAAACATGAAAGTTTTAGTTGTCGGTGGTGCGGGTTATATCGGCTCACACGCTGTACGCGAATTAGTTAAAGAAGGCAATGATGTTGTTGTCTTAGATGCTTTATATACTGGTCACAGAAAGGCTGTAGATTCTAAGGCTAAGTTTTACCAAGGCGATATTGAAGATACTTTTTTGGTAAGCAAAATTTTACGTGATGAAAAGATTGATGCTGTAATGCACTTTGCAGCATATTCATTAGTTCCAGAGTCAGTTAAAAAGCCACTTAAGTACTATGACAATAACGTTACTGGCATGATTTCATTATTACAAGCTATGAATGACGCTGGTGTTAAATACTTAGTCTTCTCTTCAAGTGCTGCAACTTATGGTATTCCTAAGAAATTGCCAATCACTGAAGACACCCCACTTAACCCAATCAACCCATACGGTGAAACCAAGATGATGATGGAAAAGATCATGGCTTGGGCTGACAAAGCTGATGGTATTAAGTACACTGCTCTTCGCTACTTCAACGTTGCTGGTGCTGCAAGTGATGGCACAATCGGTGAAGATCACGCACCAGAAACACACTTGATTCCAAATATTTTGAAGAGTGCAATTTCTGGGGATGGTAAGTTTACTATCTTTGGTGATGACTATGACACTAAGGACGGTACCAACGTTCGTGACTACGTTCAAGTTGAAGATTTAATTGATGCTCATATTTTGGCACTGAAGCATATGATGAAGACTAATAAGTCAGATGTCTTCAACTTAGGTACTGCACATGGCTACTCCAACTTGGAAATCTTGGAAAGTGCTAAGAAAGTTACCGGCATTGACATCCCTTACACAATGGGGCCACGCCGTGGCGGCGATCCTGACTCGCTTGTTGCCGACTCAACTAAGGCTCGTACAGTTCTTGGTTGGAAGCCAAAGCATGAAAATGTCGATGACGTGATCGCCACTGCTTGGAACTGGCACAAGAGTCACCCAAAGGGCTACGAAGACAAGTAAAGTATAATAAAGATTTCTATAAAAACTAATCGTTTTTCAAACTATTTTCTACATCTATTATCTAAAAAAATGACGCTGGTTCGATCAACTAGCGTCATTTTTAATTGAAATTATTTTTCAAACTCTAATTTAGTTAGCCAAGTTTGAACTGCCTGAATAACTTGAGTAAAAGTGATTCCCTTAGCAAAAGGATGTTTTCTCACGTATCTATTCCAAAGATTCTGCATATTACTATTTTCAGCAATAATATCTACTTGTCTTAGACAATACTTATAATCTATATCTTGTCCTGTCCAAAAGATTGATTCACGGTAATTAGTAGTATTAGCAAAAGCTGACTTTAAAGTAGCTAAATTGATTCGTTCTCTCTGCAGTATGAATAAATCATAGAGATCTTTCATACGTGTATTAGCTATTCCTCTCGTAATTACCGTTTCTAATTTTTCCGCTACTATAGTTTCCATAGTATATGCCCAAATATTAATATGTCGATCTTCTAAATGTAATTTATAGCTATATTCAATCTCCCTAGGTGTAATAACATCCCCTGTTGAAACATCTACTTTTAATGGATATCTTATCTTCCGAAAAGAAGCATTAAAATGTAATCGATAGCCCTTGTACTCTTCATGCTCATGAATCTGTTCAATTTCTGACAACGAAATGCTTAATAGATCCCCCGCTAATTTTATTTGACAGATTTCTTCAAATACTTTAGCTATTTGTTTTTCGGTCAAATCTAATCCTTTTATCTCAGCATCAATGTCTTCCGTGGATCTTTTATCGATACCAACAATAGCCGACAACAAAAAAGCCACCTTTTAAAATGAAATTATCTCGATATTTTGATACTGAAATTCTTTCTAGCAAATCATCTAACATAATTTCTTGCCATAATCGACCAATCTCATTTCCTTTTATATTATGCTCTCTAGCATACCTTCTTACATCTGCTTTGAACTGCTTCTCATCAACATAATTTTTCACAACAACACCTCTAAGTAGCTATTTACCTTTCTAGTTACCCTAAACTTTTCTGCAAAAGACATTAATGTATTTATGTCTTTTTTCTTTTCCTTATTCCACATCTTGAAGGCATTGGTAATTATTTCGATATCTACAGCATTAATCGGTCGCAATATTTCAGCTAGAGTTCTTTCAGGAGTATAGAGATTAATCACATTTCCATTGAATGATTCAGTTTGAGTTATTCCCTGAGTAGCCAAACTTTTAGTTTGAATATGTGGATTTATTTCAATATCCAAAGTTGGATTATTGTAGCCCCTAGGAAAAGTCATATCTAAGCTAAAAGGATATTGATCACTTAACCCCCATAAATATAATGCTGTTTCTAAAGAATAGATTCCTTTTTTATATTTTTGTTGCAAACTATAAAATATATCCTCGGTATCATCACCAAATAAATAAATTCCCGGACGTATTTTTTCTAACATACCATCCTGAACAGCTTTCGAAATACTATAACTTGATACTCCATTTAATGCTAATTCACGATGAGTAATTGTACCGTTATGTATTTTTGCTAGTTGACTAATCAATGATTTTTGTTTCATAAGTACTGTCAATATACGAATATGGAATTATATTACCTACAATTGAAAAATATATTTCTCCTTTCATTATTTCGAACATAAGTTTAATGAATTACAAATATAAAAACAAGCGAACAAATTATTAAGATTTTATTATTTCCATATTCTTCTTTTTCAATTGCTTTTTTACTTATTTTACTACACTTTACTATGTGGTGTAGTAAAATAAGTAAATTTTAGAATCAATGAGGCTAGTAGTGCCCGCGTTATCGAAACCTCCAAACGCCTGCATTATTCGAAATCTCAAAAACGTCCTGGTCCCAAGCAAACTGATAACCAGCTCTCGATTGCACTAATCATGCGTTATAACAAATCTCGTGAAATCACCGATCCCTATTTTCTCAATCTGCATAAAGGCATTAATGAAGAAGCCAAGAAATGGCATTTACGTATTGAGCAACCTTTTAGAATAGAAGATGATGATAAAAATTGGGCTGACTTAGCTAAATTTGGCGCAGTGCTAATCGAGGGTGAAATGACACCTGCAGCAATTAAGCAGATTCAAAGCATTAATCCTCATATAATTTTTATCGACGTCAACACCAATATTCATAATTGTAATATCGTTCGTAATGACTTCGTGGAAGAAACTTCTCATATTCTTGATACCCTCTATAATCTGGAACACAAGAACATTGTTTATATCGGTGGAAAATCATTGGTTCTTGATCTTGACGGTAAGATTGCTTGTGAAAAAAATGATCTACGTGAACTCACTTACTTGTCCTGGATGAAACTCCACAATCTTGACCAGTACTGCCATTCTTTTATTACTGATTGGTCAACTAACTCTGCTTTTGAAGCTGGAAAAGAGATCTTAAAACTGCAACAACGTCCTACTGCTGTTGTTGTCGGTAGTGATCCTATGGCATTAGGTGTTTATAAAGCCTTTAGTGATGCAGGTGTTAACATCCCTGACGATATCTCTGTTGTTAGTTTTGACGATGTGGATATTAATCGTTTCTTAACCCCTACTCTTTCCAGCGTTTACATGAACACTGAAGAAATGGGTAAAACCGCTGTCCGTTTGGCTAAAGAGTTAATCACTGAGGATATTCAAATTCCGCTTACAATTACTTGCCACAGTCAGTTAAATATCCGTGACTCCATTTCCAAAAGAAAATAATAAAAAAGAAAAGCCTCGAAAGCACTCAACTTTCGGGGCTTATTATTTTAACCAAAAAAGAGTTTCAACAAGTTTAAAAATATATGTGTAATTGTGTTTCTTAAGTGTTATAAAGTGTGTTATAATCTCGCTACAAGGTGGTGAGATTTTTTATGTCTAGAATTATGTATTTAAA
>NZ_PCYV01000046.1:0-12161 GCF_002553785.1 Lactobacillus sp. UMNPBX15 | reverse complement strand
ACGCCGAAAGTAGTTGGTGGGCAACTGCCTGCGAGGAAAGGAAGCTGCCGTGCTCAATATGGAGGATTAGCTCAGCTGGGAGAGCATCTGCCTTACAAGCAGGAGGTCACAGGTTCGAGCCCTGTATCCTCCATATCGAGTCGTTAGCTCAGTTGGTAGAGCAACGGACTTTTAATCCGTGGGTCGAGGGTTCAAGTCCCTCACGGCTCATGACCCTATATATGCGGGTGTGGCGGAATTGGCAGACGCGCTAGATTTAGGTTCTAGTGTTTTCGGACGTGTGGGTTCAAGTCCCACCACCCGTATTGCCAACCACATATTGACAATATGCCGATTTAGCTCAGTTGGTAGAGCATCTGTCTTGTAAACAGGGGGTCGTACGTTCAAGTCGTATAATCGGCATTTATATTACGCGGAAGTAGTTCAGTGGTAGAACATCACCTTGCCATGGTGGGGGTCGCGGGTTCGAATCCCGTCTTCCGCTTTCATCAACACGCCGGAGTGGCGGAATTGGTAGACGCACGGGACTTAAAATCCCGCGGTTGGTTTCAACCGTATCGGTTCGACTCCGATCCCCGGCATTGATGATGCGCCCTTAGCGCAACTGGATAGAGTGTCTGACTACGAATCAGAAGGTTGAAGGTTCAAATCCTTCAGGGCGCACTTAAAAACGGGAAATGGCTCAGTTTGGTAGAGCACCTGGTTTGGGACCAGGGGGTCGCAGGTTCGAATCCTGTTTTCCCGATTGTAATCTAATGGTGATTGGTTACATTTTGGCGGTGTAGCTCAGCTGGCTAGAGCGTCCGGTTCATACCCGGGAGGTCGAGGGTTCGATCCCCCCCGCCGCTATAATTGTAAGCTTGGACCTTTAGCTCAGTTGGTTAGAGCAGACGGCTCATAACCGTCCTGTCGTAGGTTCGAGTCCTACAAGGTCCATAATATGGCTTTTATATTAATATCGCGGGATGGAGCAGTCTGGTAGCTCGTCGGGCTCATAACCCGAAGGTCGTTGGTTCAAATCCAGCTCCCGCAATTTGGTCCATTGGAGCAGTGGTTTATCTCGCCTCCCTGTCACGGAGGAGATCATGGGTTCAAATCCCATATGGACCGTAAGATGGCTCGGTAGCTCAGTTGGTAGAGCAAAGGATTGAAGCTCCTTGTGTCGGCGGTTCGATTCCGTCCCGCGCCATTTCATTTTATATTAGGTGCGGGTATAGTTTAGTGGTAAAACGAAAGCCTTCCAAGCTTTAGTCGCGAGTCCGATTCTCGTTACCCGCTTTATATGGGCCTATAGCTCAGCTGGTTTAGAGCGCACGCCTGATAAGCGTGAGGTCGATGGTTCAAGTCCATTTAGGCCCATTGGAGACATACTCAAGTGGCTGAAGAGGCGCCCCTGCTAAGGGTGTAGATCGGGTTATTCCGGTGCGAGGGTTCGAATCTCTCTGTCTCCGCTATATAGAAAAGTAACTGTTCTAGATTAATTTCTAGAGCAGTTTTTTTGTGTACCGAGCGGCATTCTTAGTCCGATGAAAGTGTTAGAACTAAGAGCCAGTAGCAATGATATTATGAGTATGGGACGTTTACAAAGGAGTAAATACCTGCTGAAACAGTAAGGAATTACAAATGCATCGTCTTATATGCAACCGTATGTATAGTGGATGGAAGGAGATGAGTTCGTTAAGTTCTCTCTGCATTGAAAACACGTCATAAGATGTTAAAACCTTAATTTTGAGTTATTGATAAACCTAAATGCATATTATTTTGAATGACTTAATGGCAATTATTACACTTCTTTTGGGTAAAAGTCTTGGACATTGATTCAAGTCAATAATCGTGTATATAACATAGGGAGAGCCGATTGTTTTAAATTTCTTCTTGTATGATCTATATTAAAAAAATAATTTTGTGGGGGATTTCATAGTGATATAAAGAAGCAGTTTAATATGGAACAATTTATAAAGATCATTTAATTAAAGATAAGAGAAGCTGTTTTGCTCTAGCTAATTTGAAGTATTAAGATAGATATAAATGTTTTACAACAAAAAATAAAAAAGTACTTGCATTTTGACTGAATATCTATTAATATTAAATACGTTGTGATTGAGAGATCACAATAGTAATAGCTAATTAAAAAAATAAATAAAAAGTTCTTGACTTTTGAAATGTGATTAGTTATTATAATAAAGTGCTCTTGAGTGAGTTACATGACCCGTTGGTCAAGTGGTTAAGACACGGCCCTTTCACGGCCGTAACATGGGTTCAAATCCCGTACGGGTCATTGCCACAATTTAATTTTTTGGCATTAAGCAATGGAGGATTACCCAAGTGGCTTAAGGGGACGGTTTTGAAAACCGTTAGGCGGTTATGCCGCGCGTGGGTTCAAATCCCACATCCTCCTTAATTGAATATCGCGGGATGGAGCAGTCTGGTAGCTCGTCGGGCTCATAACCCGAAGGTCGTTGGTTCAAATCCAGCTCCCGCAATTTGGTCCATTGGAGCAGTGGTTTATCTCGCCTCCCTGTCACGGAGGAGATCATGGGTTCAAATCCCATATGGACCGTAAGATGGCTCGGTAGCTCAGTTGGTAGAGCAAAGGATTGAAGCTCCTTGTGTCGGCGGTTCGATTCCGTCCCGCGCCATCATCTGGAGGAGTAGCGAAGTGGCTAAACGCGGCGGTCTGTAAAACCGCTCTCTCTGAGTTCGGCGGTTCGAATCCACCCTCCTCCATAATAGGGATATCGTATAAAGGTAGTACATCGGTCTCCAAAACCGCTAGTGTGGGTTCAATTCCTACTATCCCTGTTTACCTTCATGGCGGAATTGGTGAAGGGGTTAACACACTGGTTTGTGGATCCAGCATGCGTGGGTTCGATTCCCACATTCCGCCCTAGTATTGGGATATAGCCAAGTGGTAAGGCATTAGACTTTGACTCTAACATGCGCTGGTTCGAATCCAGCTATCCCAATTCTAAATAATTTCATAACTTATGGCGGTGTAGCCAAGTGGTAAGGCAGAGGTCTGCAAAACCTTAATCGTCGGTTCAAATCCGACCTCCGCCTTATCAACCGAATAAGTTGATTATTTTAAAATTTAATATTATGGCGGTGTGGCGGAATTGGCAGACGCGTCAGACTCAAAATCTGGTGTCCATTACGGACGTATCGGTTCGACCCCGATCACCGCTATTATTATGAAGCGATCCAATTATTGGATCGCTTTTTTTATTTTAAAATGTTAGCATTTTATTATATAAATTGCACATGAATACAGGAATCTTTATAATGCTACATATGGAGGTACTCAAATGAATATTGGTCTTTATACCGATACATATTTTCCCCAGATAAGTGGCGTAGCTACTTCAATTAAAACGTTAAAAGAAGCGTTGGAAAAGCAGGGACATAATGTATTTATTTTTACTACTACTGATCCGAACGTGAAAAAAGGAACTGTAGAACCGAATGTATTTCGTTTTAGCAGTATTCCTTTTGTCTCATTTACCGATCGGAGAATAGCATTTAGAGGACTATTTGAAGCAACCAAAGTAGCTAAAGAAGTCAATCTTGATATAGTTCATACTCAAACTGAATTTGCATTAGGTACTATTGGCAAATATGTAGCTCATCAATTAGATATTCCTGCTATCCACACTTACCATACGATGTATGAAGATTACTTGCACTATATTTTAAATGGGCATTTGCTTCGTCCATATCATGTTAGACAATTTGTTAAAAGCTATTTGAAAAATATGGATGGATGTATTGCTCCTAGTGGCCGAGTTGAAGAATTATTACGGCGCTATGGCGTTCAAATACCAATTAGGGTGATTCCTACTGGAGTAGATTTGCAGGGCATGAACAACGATATTCAACGTGATGTGCGGCAAGAACTTGGAATTGATCAAGATGCGCCTGTAATTTTAACCTTAAGTAGAATTGCAGCCGAAAAAAAGATTAATCATATTTTGAACGTAATGCCTGAAATTATTGATGAATTTCCTAATGTGAAATTTGTTATCGCAGGTGATGGCCCTGATGTTGATGTGTTAAAGGATCAGGTAGAGCGATTAACACTAGAGAATTACGTTATTTTTGTCGGTAATGTAGAGCATGGCGATGTTGGTAATTATTATCGAATGGCTGATCTTTTTGTTTCAGCTAGTGATACAGAAACACAGGGGTTGACTTATATTGAGGCTCTAGCTGCAGGTACGCCATGTGTGGTTTATGACACAGACTATACCGAAAACATTTTTGATCAAGATATTTTTGGGCTGACATTTACTACACAACAAGAAATGTTAGAAGAGATTATTACTTTGCTTAAGCAAGGGACGAAAAGAATCCCGCAGGAACTTTTGCAAAATAAATTACAGAAGATTTCAGCTGATCAATTTGCTAAAAATGTGTCTGATTTTTATCAGTATGCAATTGATCACTATCAAACTAAGCATGATGAGGAGACTAAAAAGAGGAACTAAATGATTAGAATTAATATGTTCTCGCAAGCTGATTCTGTTAAAGGACAGGGTGTAGGTTCAGCTTATAATGAATTGATTAAACTTCTGAGGACGCACTTAGTAGACGAATTTTATGTAACGATTAACAAATATGGCAATAGCGATTTAACGCATTATCACACGATTAATCCAACCTATTACGCAAATAGTTTTTCACCAGCACGTGGCAGGAAGATTGGCTATGTTCACTTTTTACCAGATACATTAGAAGGCTCAATTAAGTTGCCAGGCGTAGCTAAAAAAGTTTTTTATCAATATGTAATTGATTTTTATAAACGCATGGATCAAATTGTTGTAGTTAATCCAATCTTTATTGATAAGTTGGTTAACTATGGAATTGATCGGAACAAGGTTAGATATATTCCTAATTTTGTTTCAAAAACAGAATTTTATGAAGAATCATTGGCCAGCAAAAACGCATTTCGTCATGAATTAGGAATTCCACTTGATAAATTTGTTGTTTTTGGTGATGGTCAAGTACAGGAACGCAAGGGGATCGATGACTTTGTTAAGATGGCACAAGCTAATCCCGATATTCAATTTATCTGGGCAGGCGGTTTTTCGTTTGGCAAAATCACTGATGGCTATGATCATTACAAAGAAATGGTTGACAATCCACCTAAGAATATGACGTTTGCGGGAATTGTAGAGCGAGAGAAGTTAGTTAAGTATTTAAATATTGCAGACTTATTTGTTCTTCCATCATATGATGAATTGTTTCCAATGTCAGTTTTGGAAGCATTCAGTTGTGGAACACCAGTATTATTGCGTGACCTTGATCTTTATAAGGCAATTATCGATGGCTATTATCTAAGCGGGAAAGATTTTGGCGAAATGAATCAAGTATTGCAAAAAGTAGTTGCCAATCCACAAACTTTGCAGAAATACAGCGAATTATCGCGTAAGGCAAGTCAACAGTATTCAGAAGATCATTTAGCTAAAATTTGGGACGAATTTTATCATGAGCAATATGAATTAGGAAAAGAGCTAGGTCAAATACATTAATGAATAAAAAACATTTGTGGGGCATTCTGGTTGTTTTAGCAATCAGTGCCTTTGTGCTATATGCAGATTTAAAAGCTACACCGATATCGGAAATATTACGGGCAGCTCATGGCCTGAATATTTTTGCATTAATCATGGTTTTTGCTTTAATGCTTTTGTCCTATGTATGTGAAGCCGGTATCTTAGCTACTTTAGCTCATCGAAAGAAAGAGCCTAAAAGGTCAGCTTGGTCGTTTTTGCGAATTCCAATTATTCAAGCTCTATTTAATGCAATTACACCAATGTCCACGGGTGGACAACCATCACAGCTAGCCGCAATGATTCAAATGGGCATGGAAGGCGGCCGTTCCACCTCAATTTTGCTGATGAAATTTATTATTTATCAGATCGTTGTTTTGTTTGCCTATGTATTTACAATTATTTTTGGCTTTCACATGGTAATGACTAAGTTCGCTGGTTTAGCAATTTTTATTGCAATTGGCTTTTTGATTCATGTTAGTTCAATTATCTTTTTGCTGGCAATTATGTTTGCTTATCGTTTTACTAAAAAGGCAACTAATTGGTTAATGGACTTGTTGGCAAAAATGATGAAAAAGGAACGAGTTGAGAAGTGGCGTAAGGCTACTTTAGAAAAGATTGATACTTTTTATGCAGAGAGTCAGAAACTAAAAAAAGAAAAGAAGAAATTATTTGTTGCCTCGCTTTTAACAGTATTGCAGCTACTTTTCTTTTACTCCATTCCATTTATGGTATTAACAGCGCTAAATGTACCTTGTTCTTGGTATCAAGTTACGCAAATGAATATAATGATTATCATGTTTATGGCGATCATTCCTATTCCAGGTGCGTCAGGAGGGGCAGAATATAGTTTCCAAACGTTATTCTCCACCTTCATTTCTTCACATGGTGCGTTAATTTTGGCTATGTTTATTTGGCGCTTTTCAACATATTTTTTCGGTATGCTTCTCGGCATCTTAGGCTGGATTTTTAAGCCGAAAAAGATAAAAAGCACAAAAAATGATTAATTTTTATTAAAACAACGGTGTCTTACTAAATTTCGTAGTAAGATAAATTACCGTAATGAGAGGAGCAGAAGCGCGTGGAACACACTAAATCTTTTTTTAGGTGGCTGACACAGACTAAGTTAGGCTTTTTTACGATTGTTTTAGTCTTGTTTTGGCTTAAAACTTATTTTATCTATTTAACTAAGTTTAATTTAGGAGCAGTTGGTCCAATGCAGCAATTTTTATTGCTGATTAATCCGATTCCTTCAGGGATGCTTTTGCTGGGAATTGGGCTATTTTTTAAAGGACGTAAATCCTATTGGATTATTTTAGTTATCGATTTTTTGCTAACACTGTGGTTATTTGCCAATATTTTATATTATCGCGAATTTTCAAACTTTTTGTCATTTTCAATTATTAAGACATCAGGCTCGACTTCCGATAATTTGGGTAAAAGTATTGCAGGAATTACACTAACTAGCGATTTTTTAGCTTTTGCTGATATTGCTGTAATTATCGTGTTATTGGCGACCAAAGTAATTAAGATGGATGTTCGTCCACTGAAGCTAAAAGTTAATTTGTTAATTGAGGCTTTGGCTGTCAGCTTAATGGGACTGAATTTATTGATGGCCCAAAATGATCGTTCTGGACTTTTGACGAGAACTTTTGATAATAATTACATCGTCAAATATCTGGGAATCAATGAATATGCTATTTATGATGGCTATAAGACAGCACAAACTAGTGCACAGATGGCCAAAGCTAATGTTTCTGATTTGAAGTCTGTTAGAAACTATTTAAAAGAAAATTACGTTAAACCTAATCCCGCTTACACCGGCGTGGCTAAAGGAAAAAATGTGTTAATCATCCATTTGGAAAGTTTTCAACAATTTCTGATTGGCTACAAATGGAAAGGTAAAGAGGTAACGCCAAATCTGAATAAGATTTATCATCAAAAAGACACCATTAGTTTTGATAATTTCTTTAATCAAGTAGGACAAGGCAAGACTTCTGATGCCGAAATGATGCTTGAAAATTCTTTATACGGACTACAATCAGGTAGTGCAATGTCTACGTATGGTACTTCTAATACTTTTGAAAGTGCTCCAGCCATTTTGCATCAACAAGCTGGTTATACTACTGCTGTAATGCATGGTGGTGCTGGCTCCTTCTGGAATAGAAATAATGCTTATAAGTCATTTGGCTACCAATACTTTATGCCACTGTCTTTCTATCAGAACAAACCAAGCTACTATATCGGATATGGCTTAAAAGATAAAATTTTCTTTGATCAGTCAATCAAGTACATTGAGCGTTTACCACAACCATTTTATTTAAAGATGATTACTGTAACGAACCACTATCCGTATAATATCGATAAAAAGAATCAGACGATTGATAAAACGAATACTGGGGATGAAACAGTTGATGGTTATGTGCAGACCGCGCATTATTTAGACCAAGCAATTGGTGAATTTATGCGTTGGATGAAGAAGACGGGCCTAGATAAGAAGACACTAGTAGTATTTTATGGTGATCACTATGGAATTTCAGGTAATCACCATAAGGCTAGTGCAGAATTGCTTAAGAAAGATTCGTTTAATGACTTTGATAATTTGCAGTTCCAGCGAGTTCCTTTGATGTTCCATATGAAAGGACTAAAGGGTGGCATTAATCACACCTACGGCGGTGAAATCGATGTTTTACCAACCTTACTGAACTTGCTGGGGATCAAAGACAAAGATACGATCCAATTTGGCTATGACTTGCTAAGCAAAAATGCACCGCAAATTGTAGCACAAAGAAATGGTGACTTTATCACTCCGGAATATTCTAAGGTGGGTAGCGATTATTATGACACCAAGACGGGCGAAAGGATCAAACCTAATAAGAAATTAAAAGAAAAATTAACTGCAATTTCTAACACCGTAACTACACAGCTGTCTTTGTCAGATCGTGTAATTAATGGCAATCTGCTCCGATTCTATAAACCAAAATGGTTTACTAGAGTCAAGCCGAAGGATTACGACTATAACAAGGCGCCATCTTTAAAACGTTTGTTTGATGATCCAAGCAAAACTTCACTGTGGTATCAAAATCATCGTAAAACGACGCAAAAAGATTTCAAGACAGATGCGCCTGAACTAAAAAAATAACTGCAAAAACTAGTAATTTGTGATAAACTTGGTAAGTAAATCGTATGTGTGTATTGGAGGCAGCGCATTGTATAATTTAGTTATGACGCTACTAATCATTGTTTCAATCTTAATTGTCATTGCAACAATGATGCAGCCACAAAAACAACAAGATGCATTGAACGCCTTATCTGGCGGTGCCGTTTTTAGTGGGCAAACCAAAAAACGTGGTTTTGAAGCATTTATGGAAAAGGTAACCTCAGTTTTATTGGTACTCTTTTTCGTCTTTGCTATTATCTTAGCTTATATGTCTTCAAAATAAATTTTGTACCTCCCGATCAAAATATGATGGGGAGGCTTTTTTTATTAAATTTAAAGATCGGAGAATAACTGCATGGCACAAAACGAAAAAATTTTGGCCGGCGTTTTAGAAATTTTTCGCCATAATCCACAAAAACAATTTCGTGTAGATCAAATTGAACGTGAAGCACGTCGTGATAGATTAGGTAATTTTACTGAATTAATTAAGGCTCTTTCTTTTTTAGAGCACGATAAAAAGATTATTACAGATGGCAAAGGACAATACCAATTAGCTCAAGAAAATACTGAAGTTGAAGGTGAATTCAGAGCTAATGATAAAGGCTTTGGCTTTGTTAGATTAGATGATGAAAATGCGGACGACGTCTTTGTTGCCGCAGATTATACCAAGTATGCCGTTAATGGTGACCGAGTAAAAGTAAAGATCACTGCTGGTGGTAATCCTTGGAATGGTAAAGGACCAGAAGGTCAAGTTGAAGAGATCCTTGAACATGGTTTGGAAACGTTAGTTGGTGAATTTCATCCGCTAACTGATGAGCAAAGAAAAATCAGTCATTTTATCGGCTATGCTTTGAGTAACGATAAAAAGTTGCATAAATACCGAGTTTATTTGTCTGAAAATGGCTTGATCCCTCAAATGGGCGATATGGTTAAGGTCTCAATTAAGGATTATCCAGATGAGGAAAATCCTGAGTCAATGACTGGTGCAGTAGTCAACATTATTGGTAATAAAAATGACCCTGGTGTTGACATTATGTCAATTGTGGCAGCACATGATGTAAGAACTGAATGGCCTGAAGATGCAATGGCGCAAGCTAATGCTATTCCTGATCATGTTACTGAAGAGGAAAAAAAGGGTAGAGTAGATATTACTGACCAACCTGCAGTCACTATCGATGGGGATGATTCTAAGGACTTTGACGATGCTGTAGTTTTATGGAAAAAGCCTAACGGCAATTATCACCTTGGTGTTCACATTGCGGACGTTTCTCACTATGTGACAGAAAATACGCCGTTGAACGAAGAGGCATTTGCTCGTGGCAACAGTACTTACTTAGTTGATCGGGTAATTCCAATGCTGCCATTTAGACTTTCTAATGGAATTTGTTCCTTAAATGAAGGCGTGGACCGGCTTGTTTTGTCATGTGACATGGAAATTACGCCAGAAGGTAAAAGAGTAGGTTATAAAATTTATCCTTCTGTCATGCGCTCACATGGTCGAATGACCTACAACAAGGTTAACAAAACTCTTAAGGGCGAAATGAATGGTTTAGAGGATAAGTATGTTAAACTCCGACCAATGCTTGAAGAAATGGCAGATTTGCATGCTGCTTTGTATAAACAACGTCATCAACGTGGTGCTATTGACTTTGAAGAACCAGAAGCAAAAATTATTGTTGATGATCAAGGCAAGCCAACAGATATTGTTTTGCATGAACGTGGTACTGCCGAAAAGATGATCGAATCATTTATGTTAATGGCTAATGAAACCGTGGCCGAAGATTTCTTCAAAAAGCATGTTCCATTCTTGTACCGTGTTCACGAAACACCAGATGCCGAAAGAATCAAGACTTTCTTTGAATTTTGTAGCGCATTTGGCTTGAATATTCATGCGGATCCAAATAATGTTAAGCCAATTGATTTACAAAAAGTAGTTTCTAAAACTACAGATACTCCAGAGGAAGCTGTAGTACAAATGATGATGCTACGTAGCTTAAAGCAAGCGCATTATTCAGAAGAAGCACTGGGACACTTTGGCTTAGCTGCAGAATACTATACTCACTTTACTTCACCAATTAGACGTTATTCTGACTTGATGGTGCACCGGATGATCCATGCATATCAAGACCAGGGGACTAATGAAGAAGTGCAAAAGCATTTTGCTAGTTACTTGCCAGATGTTGCAGAACAAACTTCAACGCAAGAAAGACGTTCAATTGATACTGAACGTGAAGTAAATGACTTGAAGATGACAGAATATATGGCCGATCAAGTGGGGCAACACTTTGACGCGGTAGTATCTTCGGTAACTAGTTTTGGGATGTTTATTCAATTACCAAATACGATTGAGGGATTAATCCATATTTCGAATTTGACTGATGATTTTTACAGTTTTAATGAAAAATCATTGACGCTAACTGGTCGAGGTACTCATAAGCAATATAAGGTAGGGATGCCAATTAAGGTAACCTTGATTAATGCTAACGTTGAACAACATCAGTTAGACTTTGAAATATATGATCCTAATGCGCCTAAGCATGAGCATAACGATCGCGGAATGAATAATCGTCGTCGTGGAAACCGTGGCTTTCGCAATAATCACGGACGCCGTGGTGGTCAGTTTAATAATCACAGCGATCATGGCCGTGGCCGAGGTAATGGAAACCGTGGAGGTCGGAGAAATTTTAAACATTAGGGATTGATCTTAATGAAAAAAGAAAAAGAAGATAATTTAATTGCACAAAATAAAAAAGCACGACACGACTATTTTATTAAGGAAACATTGGAAGCAGGAATTGCTTTAACTGGAACCGAAATTAAGTCTGTACGAGCTAGAAGAATCAACTTGCGGGATGGTTATGTGCAGATCGTCAACGGACAAGCCTGGCTAGAAAATGTTCATATTAGTGAATATAAGCAAGGCAATCGGTACAATCATGAACCACTACGTAGTCGGCGCCTTCTTTTGCATAAAAAAGAAATTGCACGTTTGGCCAAAGCACAATCAGAGCGTGGTATTGCAATTATTCCACTTAAAGTGTATTTAAAACATGGCTTTGCCAAGGTATTGATTGGTGTTGGCCAAGGTAAAAAGGAATATGACAAACGGCAAACAATTAAAGAAAGAGACCAGAAGCGCGATATTCGACGCAAGTATGGTGTCTAAAATGAGTCTGAGAAGAATCTCAGACTTTTTTTGTTGAAAAATTTAAAAAAAGTTTTTTTAATTTTCACAAAGTAATGTTCGAACAATTTGAAGAATGCAGAGAAAATCAAGTTAAATGTTTTTTAAATTATTATAGATACGAATAATAGTATTAAGATACGTTTGATATTGAAATATTCATATTAAAAATCCGAACGAAGAGCAAGACTTGCCAAAGCGGAGAAAATAAGGTAAATTAATAAAGTCGCTTCGAGAGATGCGACGAGAGCTTAAAAACAGACATGTAAGG
>NZ_PCYV01000045.1:0-13321 GCF_002553785.1 Lactobacillus sp. UMNPBX15 | reverse complement strand
AAGTGCCAGATCGTGAATCCGTCGATTCATGATCCAACACTAGGTTAGTATGTTTTCTACCCAATTTTCCAAGTCATCTTTTAAGTTATGCTTTGAATCCTTAAAATAAAAACCACCAGAAGCATACGAAGGAACAACATTATTGTGACCACCTAATAATTTATAAATAGGCATATTGCAAATTTTTCCAAATAAGTCCCACAAAGCAATATCAATTCCACTAATTGCACCTAATTCCAAGCCTCTACGACCATGTGCAATAGTTCCCCAATACATTTTTTGATATAATTGCTCAATATTAGTTGGATCTTGATTTAAGAGCATTGGAGCCAATTGTTTATTAATAATTGTTGCTTGAACTTCTGTAGGATTTCCATAGCTCCAAGCCTCTCCTACACCATACAAATCAGTATCCGTTTCAATCTTTATTAATAAGGCTTGTCTTGCAGGATTTGTTCCCATTGCATCACTAAAAATATATTTGTCTTCATACTTAGCTTTTAATTGGTAAGTTTTTATATTTGTTATTTTCATAACTTTTCTCCTCGTAAAGTTATTTAGTATAAATACTTATTACACTAAAGTACTCTCACCTTTTATTTTTAAGCTTTTATTCATTATCTAACAAATACTGGACGATCTGGATCAAATTTCCAATCTTTCATTAAATACTGCATTGCTCTAGTGTCATCTCTGCCTTTAAAACTTAGCTTTTCATATAATTCATGAGCTTTTTCAAGTTTATCTTCATTGATATTTACACCTAGGCCCGGTTTATCAGGGATCTTAATTTGTCCATTTTCAATTTTTAACGCATCATCACATAATTGCTGACCATCCTGCCAAATAAAGTGAGTATCAACTGGGGTGATCTTTGGTGCTGCTGCTGCAACTTGAGCGTATAAAGCTAAAGTGATATCAAAGTGATTATTTGAGTGTGAACCCCATGTAAGTCCCCAATCATTTAAGATTGCAGCTACTCTTAAAGTCCCTTCAATACCCCAAAAGTGAGGATCAGCCAAAACAATATCGATTGATTTCATTTGAAGAGCCGGATAAAGTTGCTTCCAGTTAACAGCAATCATATTTGTAGCTACTGACATATTAGTTGCATTTCTAAAGTAACTTAATACTTCACGACCGGAAAAGCCGGCTTCTGCATTGGTAGGATCCTCTACATATGTTAGATTATTTCCATACTTTTTCATTAAATTAATTGCTTCATTTAATGACCAACAACCATTTGGATCGATATTGATTCTATAATCTGGAAATGTTTCATGAAGCTTCTTAACAACTTTCATTTCCGTTTCACCATCTAGGACCCCACCTTTTAACTTAAAACTAGTGAATCCATATTTTTCGTGCAAAACCCTTGCTTCATTAACAATCCCATCTGCATCCATAATTTCAGAACGACGAACTTTTGCCCATTCATCAGCACCAGGTTCTTCATCATCGTGAATATATGGCAAATTAATTTTATCTCTATTTGCAACAAAGAACAGATATCCTAAAAATGGTACTGCATCACGATGGCGTCCTTGTCCAATGATATCTACCATTGGCTTATTCAAGAACTTTCCAACTAAGTCAAGTAATGCACATTCAATTGCAGCCTCTGCATGAACAACATATTGTAATTGTGAAATATCCAACTTTTGAATACCTTCTCCAGTATCATCTGGATGTCCAATTTTTTCCTGAATTTCTTTGATAATATTACGATAATCCGTAATTTCTCTGCCCATCACAAAAGGAATATAAGATTCCAATGATTTTCTAATCGGCTCACCACCATGAATTTCAGCGATACCTTTATTACCGCTATCATCTTCAATAATTACAATATTTCTAGTAAAAAATGGATAATGACAACCACTAAGCGTCAAAGTAGGACTATCATAACCTGCAATTGGAACAACTCTAACTTTAGTAACTTTTGGTACAACTGTCATAATGTTTCTCCTCTCGTATCACTTTACTATTAAGCGCTTTCAGTTACATAATAAATTACCATTTTCACAAATAACAGTTACAGAAAGTCCAACACTTGAACTTATTGTTCATCTAAAAATGGCAAAAAACTACTAAACCATGCTTTGTTGCATAATTTAGTAGTTTTTATTATTATCATTTATCTAACCATTGATGGTCTCTTAGGATCAAATTTCCAACCAGGAATGTAAAATTGCATCCCTTTAGCATCATCACGTGCGCCACAGTTATTATCAACATATAACTTATGAGCTTTCTTAACAGCATCCAAATCAACTTCAATGCCTAAACCTTCATTTGTCTTAGGAACAGTTAATTGACCATTTTCAATCTTATATGGATTCTTAGTCAAATTTTGACCATCTTGCCAAATCCAATGAGTATCAACATCAAAAATATGACCTGGTGCTGCTGCTGCAGTATTAGCAACCATAGCAAGTGAAATATCAAAGTGGTTATTTGAGTGAACACCCCAATTAAGGTTGAATTCATTACATAATTGGGCAACTCTAATAGCGCCTTCCATTGTCCAAAAGTGTGGATCAGCCAAAGGAATAGAAATAGCATTTAATTGCAATGCATGATTCATTTGACGCCAATCTGTATCAACCATATTTGTAGCAACCGGCATATGAGTAATTTTTTGAAATTCGCTTAATACTTCACGGCCAGAGAATCCATCTTCAGCACCACATGGATCTTCAATATAGAATAAATCATCTTTCATTTCTTTAGCATAATGAAGAGCTTGCTTCAATGACCAAGCACCGTTCGGATCAATATCGATTTTGGCATCTGGAAATGCTTTATGCAATGCATGAATAGCTTCAACTTCTTCCTCACCATCAAATACACCACCCTTTAATTTAAAGGTCTTAAAACCGTAACGATCATAAGCAGCTTGTGCTTCTTCAACGATAGATTCTGGTGTCATATGTGGTTTACGACGTGTTCTACCCCATTCATCTGAATTATCATCATTTTGAAGATATGGTAAATCAGTTTTGTTAGGATCACCTACATAGAACAGATAACCTAATACCCCAACTTTTTCACGTTGTTGACCATCTCCAAGAAGTGCGGCAACTGGGACATGAAAGTGCTTACCGAGTAAATCAAGATAACAAGTTTCTACTGCAGTAACAGCATGAACTAAAGTACGTTCATCATAGGTTTGATTACCACGGCCGCCTTTATCAACACCAGCAAATTTTGCACGAATCTTTTTAAGTACATTTTTAAATTCACCAATTGAAGATCCAATAACAAAATCTTTAGATCCCTCAATAATCTTTGTTATCTTGGGACCGCCTGGAACTTCACTAACACCCATTTTTCCTTCATCAGTCCACATAATCGTGACATTTCTAGTGAAGAATGGTCCATGAGCACCAGACAAATTTAATAGCATACTATCATATCCAGCAACTGGATAAACTTCCATTTTTACAATTTTTGGAATAGACATTTTTATCTCCTTTATCTAAACGATCCTACTAAAAGTCCTAAAAGAACCCATATGATATTCAGTCCCCAAATTGGGAAGAAGCTTTTCTTTATATAATCAGGAACTGTAAATGAATCTTCTGCAGAACTTGGACCTAAATAAATTTGTGGTTGTGCAATTGGTGAAAGCATTGCTCCCATATTCATAAATAGTGTTGCAACAACTACCATTTCCGGAACACCATAAGCTTTCTCCAAAGTCATAATAATTGGTACCAATACAAAGTACCAAGTATCGTTTGTAAACAAAAACATTAATGGTGCAATTAAAGCAATTATGATGTATACATATGGTCCAACAGATTTTGGTAAAATTTGAAGTAGAACGTGAACCATAGCTTTCATCATACCGCTCTTAGTCATGACTCCCACAACAACACCAGAAAGTAAAATAGTTGGCATTACAGGTACCATAGATTTTGCATACTTTTTCCACAGCTTGTTTTGAAGTTTTTGATCACGGTAATTGATAAGTAAGGCGATTACCATTCCAACTGCAAACAAATAATACTGTGGAAATGTTGGATATACAACCATGCACACAATGATGATTAAAGTTAAGATTACATTAATCCAAAAGAGCTTAGGACGTGCCAGTTCCTCATCATCTTTAACTTGAGAAGCTAACTTCAGTTTTTCATCTTTAGTAGTTTTTTCAACGACTATCTTTTGTTTCTTTTGAACATATAATCCAACTAGATATGCCAAAATTATAAGTAAGATGAAATAAATAATTTGGGTTGGCAATAATTGAGCAGTTAAAGCTGTTCCACTTTTTACTGATGGCATTAAAGAAACCGCTCTTAATGTTCTGGCTGTCCATGGTAAATCAAAGTCCATAATGACACCCATGGTAGTAAAGAACATCAAAATAATTGGATTCATCTTAAATTTCTTATAAAATGGATATAATAGTGGTATAACAATAATGTATTGAGAAGTAACACTTGCATCAAGTCCTACAATCCAAGAAACAAGTAGTGTTAAAACTACCAAAAATGGTGGTGTAATTCTGATATGTCGCAAAACCTTACGTACAATCTCATTGAAAAAACCTGTATCAGCTAGTAATAAAAAGTAAGGTAAAGCAAACAACATAACTAAAGCAACCGAAGTGGTTAATCCTAAACCATATGTTACAGAATTACCAATTTCGTTTGGACTCATACCAACGATTAGTCCACCAATAATTGGAATAATAGCAAACGCAAACATAGCGGTTACTTTTTGGGTTAACAGCAGTATCATAATCAATATAATCATGATAAAACCGACCGTAGCTAGATAAGCTGTCGACATTCTATTCTCCTCCTCTCGAATAGTTTTCAGACACCGATGTGATACTAATAAGCAATTTATCCGCTTACATTCTCATTATGATTGTTGTTTCACCCATTTAACAGTCACTGTTTTTTCGACAGGTGAACAAGAAGTTCTGCTGCCATCATAAGAAAGATGAGGCAAATAATGGATATTAACAAACTTGAAACTTTTTTGACAGTAGCTACATATGGAAGCTTTAAAAGTGCTGCTGAACATCTTTTTTTATCTCCACGTGCAGTTTCAAAACAAATGAATCAAGTAGAAGCAGAAATAGGCGTCAAATTATTTGATAGAAAAAATAATAGAACTGCATTAACATCAGAAGGAAAAGATTTTATTATTACTGCTCGTGATATTGTAAATTCTTATAATAATGCTCTTACAAGAATTAAAACTGGTAATAATAATAAAAGTCCTGAAGTATTAAAAATAGGATTTTCTTCTGCTTATCAGGCAACCATTTTACAAACTTACTTACAAGATTTTTTTGAAAAATATCCAAAAATCAAGTTTAAATTACAAGAGGAAAGTGGAAAAAGACTTGTATCATTAATAAAAGATTATTCACTAGATTGTATAGTTACGCCTTATTACAAAACTAGTGGAAGTGAGTTAACCAATACAGATTTATTACATAGAATAGATATTTTCACTGGGCAAATATACGTTGGCATAAGCCGAGTAAATCCATTAAGCCAAGGCAGTAGTATTGATCTTAATTCTTTAAAAAATTTAGACGCACTTTATTATTCGCCTTTTGGTTCCACTTTCTTAAAACGAGTTTTTCTTAATAAATTTCCAGGTTTAATAAATGAAAACAACATTCGTCCAATGTCAACAATGGAACAACGAAATATGTTAGTTGCATTTAATCAAGGATTTGGATTTTATCCCAGTATAATTGTTGACGAAGCTGAACTAGAAAATCCATTAATAAAGTTTTTACCAATCTCTAATCACTGTAATAGATTTTACTCTTCATCACTTTGGTATAATCCTAAAAATCCAAATCCAGTTTTAAAGAAATTAATTGAATACAAAAAACACTAAAGTTGTAGAAAACCAATGTCATTAAGTTAAGACATTGACAAACTGAATCTAATCTCTTTAGAACCGAATCATTATGATTCGGTTCTTTTTTTGCATAAAATAAAGGCGAAAAGAACCTACCTTTTCGCCCTCTGATTAAATTATTAAACCTTCAAAATTATTGCTAGAAAGCTGGTGTTAATTATGAAAGCCCTTCATAGAAATATTTTAGAGCGTCTTGATCAAATTATCAATGATACTGGAAAGCATATTCACGATTTTATTAATGATCCACATGCCTTCACTAGAAAGCGCACCTTGGATGCAGCTACGGTCATTAAAACTACTATTAATATGCAAGGTGAAGATTTAACTAGCGAGTTATTTAGAGCCTTTGGCAAAAATGCGATTGAAAAGAATGACAAAGTAGTTAGTACTTCTGCCCATGTTCAACGCAAAGGTCAACTTTCACCCGCTTGTTTTAAGCATATTCTGACTGTATTTAATCAGAATTTATTTAATATCCAGTTACCTGATCATAAATATCGTTTATTTGCCATTGATGGTTCCGACTTTAATCAAATTTGGAATCCTAAGTCAGAAAATATCGTACAAGCTTCCAATCACGAGAGAAAACCATATTGTCAAATTCATGTTAATACATTCTATGATCTGTTAAATAATACTTATCAAGACTGCATCTTTCAGCCCAAATCCAAGATGGACGAACGTAAAGCAGCTGTCCAAATGCTTAAAAATTTAGATTGCGGACCATATATAGTCACTATGGATCGAGGCTATAGCAGTTTTAACATGATTGAAAATTGCAATCGTCTGCCTAATTGTTTTTACATAATACGTACTAAAGCGGGACATGGTGCGATTAAAGAAATAGCCGCGTTGCCTGATCAGGAATGCGATAAGGATATTGCTTGCTGGGTAACTACATCAGGCTATTATTACACAACTCATAAAGCCGCAGAGAATGTTCATCATGTTCAACACTTTTATCGTCAGTATATCAAATATCGGTCTAAAAATACTAGAGATGACAGCTGGGACTTTGAAGAATTATGTTCAATAAAATTTCGTGCCTGTAAATTTAGAATTAATGATCCTAAGTCAGGCAAAGAAGAATGGGAAGTCGTTTTAACCAATCTAAATAGAACTGATTACCCTTTAAAAAGGATTAAAGAAATCTACCATTTACGCTGGGGAATTGAAACTTCATTCAAAAAATTAAAATACGCCTTGGGAAGCGTACAGTTTCATTCTAAACAGGACAGATTTATTGAAATGGAGATCTATGCTCATATGATTATGTTTAACGCAGTCAGTCAAATCGATGCGCAAGCATATATACCGCAAAAAAACTGTAAGTATCAGTATGCGATCAATTTTAAACAATCGTGCTTTATTGTCCAAGCCATGTATATAATTTCTTCTTCGACTAAGATCTTCAAGAAAATTCTTATTCAAATTAGCCACTATACAATTCCTATCAGACCGGGAAGAAAAGATCAAAGAAATCTCAAGCCTAAGTCAGCCGTATATTATTTGTATCGTGTAGCCTAATTTCTAAACAAGATTAGGTCTTATTTGGCATGAAAAAAAGATCATCCAAATACGATAAATTGTAAATGAATGATCTAAAAGCTTAAACTATCAATTTGTCAATGTCTTAACTTAATGACATTGTGTAGAAAACCTTAGTGTTTTTTATTTAATTACATTATGCTAAAAAATCGGTTGCTTCAAGTACACGAACACACGCGTCATGTTTAATACCAGTTTGAACTAATGTTAAGTAGCCATCTTTTGGATCTCTCTTAAACAATACTAAATCACGTGACATTTGGTTGGCACATAATAAGTAAGTACCATCTTTACTTAAATCAAAATCACGTGGGGATACGCCTTGAGTTTTAATTGTTTGAATCTTCTCCAGATGTGCACCACCATCAATTACTCTATAAACAGCCAATGAATCATGTCCACGATTAGAAGAGTAAACAAATTTACCATCAGCAGAAACTCTAATACCGGCTGATTGATTATGACCTGCATAACCTTCGGGAATATTTGAGTAGTTTGCAATTCTATCAATATGTCCTGTTTCAGGATCATAGTGAACAACAGCGGTCTTACTACCTACTTCATTTAATACATAAATATAGTTATTAGTGTTCTTATTAAAGGCTAATTGACGAGGACCAAAACCTGGTTCTACTTCATACTCATAAACCTTCTTCAAACTTGCATCATCATTTACATCATAAACTAATAATCTGTCATGTCCTAAAGAACAAACAATTAATCTACCATCAGGTAGTAATCTTGTATAGTGAATGTGTGCAGCATCTTGAACAGCTTTAGGTCCACGTCCTTCAATAGGATAACGATGTGAATCAATAAATTGATAATTATCATCAAGTTTCCAGGTTAAGATTGCATTTGTGTTGTAATTAGCAGCAAAAACCATTTTACGTTTATCATCAAGATAAACATATGAAGGTACTGTATATTTCAATTTATTCCAATAGAAAAGATGATCAAAATAGTTGTATGCTTCATATGATCCTTTTACTGATTGATCAAGCATTGATTCTGAAATTAATTTTCCCTTACCAGTTTTGGGATCAATATCGAATATACCTACACCACCAGTCTTATCATCCTTGGTAATAACAGCGGCAAGTTTATGATCTTTAATTGAATAGTTAAAGAAGGCTGGATTTTCAGCTTTCGTTACTAAATCAATATCTGTAATCTTACCTTTATCAGTATCTAAAGTGGCTGCATAAATTCCTTCTGAATTATTATGCTTTCCACCAGTATAACTATCTGCAGTATAACCACCTAATAAAAATTTATCGATCATTTTTCGTTTCCTCTAATCATCAATAGTAACAGTCTTACATTGTTTAATAATTTCTGGTTTTAATTCTTGTCCAATTCCTGGTCTATCAGGAACATGAACATGACCATTAACCGGAATAAGGTCATCATAAACGGCAGCAGCTCTGTCTTTCTTATACAAAGCACGTTGATATACTTCATGAATAAAGAAATTAGGAATAACTGCCTCAACTTGCAAAGCAGCGGCAATTGCAATTGGAGATCCACAAACATGGACTTGAGCATTAATGTCATAAGTGTATGCCATATCACAAATCTTCTTTGTTTCTGTAATACCACCTGCTAAAGTTAAATCTGGCTGAACAATATCCAATGAACGGTCCTCAAACATTTGACGAAATCCCCAACGAGTAAATGTTCTTTCACCACCTGCTATTGGCATAGGTACTGAATTATGAACAATCTTGTAAAAATTAGAATTCATTGGATCTACAGGTTCTTCATAATACAAGATATCTAATGGGGCAAAAGCTTTTGCCATTTTAATTGCAGAAGTCGTATCACTATTAGCATGCATATCTAAGATAATGTCAAAGTCTGGGCCAGCAGTATCTCTAATTGCTTTAATTCGATCATAAGCAACTTTAATTACACTTTGATTAACGGGACCTTTAGTTACCCAAGGTTTCTTAGGATCTAGTCCCCACATGATTGGATCAAATTTTAAACAATCATAGCCCTGAGCCATCACTTTCTTAGTTACTTCAGCATAATCTTCAGGAGTTGAAAGTTTTGGCTTTTTAGGATCAGGAGCTTCTCCCCAGTTATATTGAAGTTGGCTTGCATAAGATCTCAAATTATCATTTGTCTTACCACCTAATAATTGGTAAACAGGTGTTTTATAGTACTTACCTTTAATATCCCACAAAGCAATATCAATCGCACTAATAGCAGCATAAGGAATTACCCCACCTGCAATACCCCAATAAGTTTTTCTTTGAAGTTTGTTCCAAATTGCTTCAATTTTCATTGGATCTTCGCCAATTATCATATGAGCAAAATCTTGAATCATGCCATATCCTGCTCGCCAACCTTTTCCGTAAGCAAGGCCTGCTTCACCGAATCCAGATATTCCCTCATCGGTATTTACACGAACAACTACTGGGGACCATTCTTCTTTAGATCCAGAACCATTCCCATTGAAACTTACATCTGGACTTGGAACTTTCATTATATCAACACTTGTAATTTTCATAATTCTCTCCATTCCATAAAAAAATATGTTTGAGAGCGCTTTCTTACACTTCAACATTAATAATAGTTATTTTAAATGACTTATAACAGTTCCAAATGGTTCATCACAAGAAATTTTAGTATCTGTATATTTGTTAGCGCTTTATTTACTCTAAAGTTAGATATTTATATGGGAGGTATTATCGTGAAAAAAGTATTACTTAGTGAAAAAATTGATGACTCAGGTATCAAACTTTTGAAAGATAACGGCTTTGACGTAATAGTTTCTAAAGGTATAGATACAAAGAACATGAAAGATGGGCTTAAAGATGCTTACGGTGTAATTATGAGATCTACTCCTTTAAATAAGGAAATGATTGATGCAGCACCAAATCTAAAGATTATCGCTCGTACCGGTACAGGTTTTAATTCAGTAGATATTGATGAAGCCAATAAAAAGGGCATCTTAGTTGCAAGAGTTAACGGTGCCAATTCAAATGCAGTTGCTGAATATGTTTTAACAACAATGCTCATTCTCTCAAGAAAAATTGCGCACGCAAATTCAATGTTAAGAGAAAAGAAGAATGAATTAGCAGAAGACGGTTCTCTTCCAAACTTTGCTGGAAAATATGATTTAAATGGTCATGAATTGAAAGGCAAAACATTAGCCATTTTAGGTTTAGGACATGTAGGCCGTATCACAGCCAGATTTGCCGAAGCATTAGGTATGAAAGTTATTGGTTATGATCCTTACTTAAAGCAAAATCAAGTTAAATGGCCATTATTAGATGATATAAATGATATTTATCCACAAGCAGATTTCTTAAGTATTAATATGCCATTAACAGATGAAACCAAGAATATGATCTCAATGAAGCAAATTAAGATGATGAAGAATTCTGCTATCATTATTAATTCAGCCCGTGGTGGTATTGTTAACGAACATGACTTAGCTGAAGCATTAAATAATAATTTACTTGCTGGTGCTGCTCTTGACTCATTCAATCCAGAACCACCAACACCAGATAATCCTTTATTTAATGCGAAGAATTTAATTATGACACCGCACATGGCCGGAACTACTATTGAAGCATGGCAAGCATTAAGTACTGGCGCTGCTCAAGCAATTGTTGATTATGCTAATGGAAAAATGCCCCAATTTCCAGTTAACCCTGATGTCATAAAGAAATAATTTAGTATTTAAATTATATTTTAAACTTAAAAAAGCCTATTAAATCTTGTCATATCATTTTGATATGAGCTTGATTTAATAGGCTTTTACTTTTTACTTAGCTAATTTTCTCTCTTCATACATTGTAATTAAACCTAATACTCCACCAATAAAGGCTACCAAAATATTCAAAAATACCGTCCCTCTATATCCGGCTATTCCAGGATTATTCTGCTCAATTAACGAAGCAAAATACATAATTGAGGCATTGCCGATGAAGGACATAAATTGAGCAATAGAAATTGCTGTAGCTTTATAATTTGGCATTATTTTAGTTAAAAGAGCAGTACATAACTGATACAAACCACCTGCTGCAAAAACTCCAAATAAGAAAGCTACAATATACATAATCCAGGCTTGTGGTATTACAATCTCAAATAGTAACGATAAAGCTGCTAAAAATGGATATACAGTTAAAATCAATGACTCTTTTACACCTTTACCAACTAAAAATGAAGTTAATAAAACAGAAAGCGCACCGCCAACCGCATAAATTGAAATTAAAATACTAGGTTGAGTAATTCCGCAGCTTTTGGCAAATTCTTGATATGTATTAGTCCACAAATTAAAAGTTGCACAACTAGTGTATCCAATCAAGATTAATGCTAAGCCACCCAAATTGAAATGTATTTTTGCTTTACTTTTTGTTTTTTGTTTCTTAACCATTGGTGGAAATTTACTAAATGATAAAATCACGGAAACAACCAAATATACAATTCCACCAGCTATAAAAAGAACCCTAAAATTAGAATGCGTCAAACTAACCAATAAAATAAAAATTGGTAATATAAATTGCCCTAAACTAATTAAAAATTTGGTCATAACATTTGCTGATGAAGACTTATCAGGAAATGCTTCAATAATAACCGCACTACCTGCTACATAAGAAAATGTATCACCTAATCCATAAAAAATAAATGCCATCATTTTTGCCGCACTTATACTTGGCATGAGCGTCAAAGCAAAATAGTAAACGGCCATACAAATATCACCAAAGATTAAAGGTATTTTTCTTCCAACCTTATCAGTAATTGGTCCATTAAAAATAGTAAATACCAATGATCCTAAATTTAAAATTGAAATCAAAGATAGTACATCTGCAATATTACAATTCCATAGTTGAGCAAGCTGTTCTTTGTACTGCCCTAAAATTGCTAGGTTAATGCCATGCATTACAAATAAACCTAAATAAAGAGTAAGTACAGTAACTTTATACTTAGTATGTTTCATCTTTATTCCTCTCGTATTATAAATAACTTATAATTTATCTAAGTTCATTTTAGATTAAAAGCGTTCTCATTAGCATTCTTAAGAAGTTCAGCACTTGAACAAATGGTTCAATCCTAACGGTAATTTATTGCTTTAGTGTTCATACTCTTTAATGCAATATCTTTAGAATTACTTAAGTGTGTAATTAAATCTTTCTTGGCATCCTCTTTTTTATCATTTAAAATATCTTGCATAATCCTTATATGTTCATTAGCTGAAGCTATATAACGTGAATCTTTACCAATTAGTACTCTAGTTCTTCTGACTTCATTCTCTGCCCTAATCAAAGCTTCTCTTAAAAAGTCATTATCACAGGACATGGTAATTGTATGATGAAATCTATCATCCAAATCAAAAAATAAATGAATATCTTTAATCTGCTTATTTAACTCCTCTTTAGGCTTAATCTTATTCATTAATTCTAGCGTTAGTTTCAATAATTTAGATATTTCATCTCGATTTATTTCTTGCCAATAATTTTCTAGTATAAATGGTCCAAGAAGTAACCGAGTCTCATATGTAAAATTAATTGTTGTTAAAGATAGATTCTTTACTTGAACACCTTTTTTAGGAATTACTTTTAATAAATTTTCTTGTTCTAGCCTACTAAAAGCTTCCCTTAATGGAGTCCTACTAACTTTAAGTTTTTTTTCAAGATCAGTTTCACTTATAAAAGACCCTGGTTCTAACTCACAAGAAATTATCATTCCTTTTACTATCTCATAAATTCTATCTTTTAAAAGTTCCATCTTGTTACTTCCATAATTTTAAATACATATATTACAAATCCATTATAGTTAAAATCGTATCTTGGATCCAGAAACTGTCAAATCTTTTGTGTAAATAGATCTTTCTCGTAAATTGATTTTTTAA